>CAIJEA010000734.1 GCA_903819605.1 uncultured cyanobacterium
TACATTCTCAATAGTAATTACAAGATGCAAAGTATTTGTCGAAAGCTAGGATTTCAATTACATCCAGATCGAGAAGAAGGAATGTTGAAGGCGGTTTTTGTATAAACCCCAATCTAAACCGAATGTGGCAATTATAATCAAGGCTTCGACTCCGCTCAGCCAGCATAAAACGTTGGCTGAGCGAAGCGATGCACTGAGTTTGCCGAAACACCAAACACTTATTTCGACGATCTCTGAAGCAAAAATAGATACAAAATCCAATTTTTGTTGACAAAAAAAGTTAACATTAACTTAATAATTCTATAAATACTTACAAGCCGTCTTCCCAAAGCTTGTAACCTTCAACCTCTCTTGTAGCAGTATCCAGTTATGTCAGGACAAAAGAAAAAGCTAGAAGAGAGTTGCGGCGCAAAGCACCGCAACTCTCTTCTGGGTTTTATGTCTAAACTTACTTGGCTATAGCTACAAGAGTAAGATCTGCCTTGATAAGCAATGCCGATCGCAGTCTAAGAACACCTAATATTTTCAACCGTTTAAACTTAAAAAGTCATGGCTCGACAACTCAAAAGCATCGCACCGCATGGTGGTCAACTGATCGATCGCATTGCCTCAGAAGCCCAAAAAGAAGTTTTTTATAGCAAAGCTGACCACTTGCCTCGTGTGCAATTGACCGAACGCGCCCTCTCCGACCTAGAACTAATTGCGATCGGCGGCTTTAGCCCACTTACTGGATTTTTAGGCAAAGCTGATTATGAGTCTGTCGTTTTAAATATGCGTCTTGCCAATGGTTTGCCTTGGTCAATTCCGATTACTTTGCCTGTCACTTCCGCAGTTGCTGAAACTTTAAGCATAGGTACTTTAATCCGCCTTGACGATCCTAATGGTGTTTTTATCGGTGTATTAGAACTCAGCGAGAAATATAAGTACGACAAACTCAAAGAAGCTCTCCATGTCTACCGTACTAACGAAGATCGCCATCCTGGGGTCAAAGTTGTCTATGCCCAAGGTGAAATTTACCTCGCTGGGGATGTTTGGTTGCTAGAACGACGCTCTCATCCACTTTTTCCCACCTATCAAATCGATCCTGCTGATTCTCGCGAATTATTCATCGAAAAAGGTTGGCGCACAATTGTTGGTTTCCAAACTCGCAATCCGATCCATCGTGCCCATGAATATATTCAAAAATGTGCGCTAGAAATCGTCGATGGTTTATTCTTGCATCCTCTGGTCGGCGCAACTAAGAGTGATGACGTGCCTGCTGATGTGCGGATGCGTTGCTATGAAATCATGCTGGAACATTATTTCCCCTTAGATCGCGTCACCTTGGCAATTAACCCTGCGGCGATGCGTTATGCAGGACCTCGTGAGGCAATTTTCCACGCCTTGATTCGCAAAAACTATGGTTGCACTCACTTTATCGTCGGGCGCGATCATGCGGGTGTGGGCGACTATTACGGAACTTACGACGCACAACATATTTTCTATGAGTTTGAAGATGGCGAACTAGGCATCACTCCTTTGATGTTTGAACATGCTTTCTATTGCAAGCGTACTCAGGGCATGGCAACCACAAAAACAAGTGCCAGCCTTCCCGAAGAAAGGGTACATCTATCAGGTACGAAAGTTCGCGAAATGCTCCGCCGTGGCGAATGTCCACCCCCTGAGTTCTCCCGCCCAGAAGTCGCTGCCGAGCTAGCAAAAATCATGCACAAAATGGCGATCGAAGAAGCTGCCACAGGCTTTGAAATCTAACAAAAAAGGAGGCGCTTAGCACCTCCTTTTTTGTTGGATTTGTGACACTATAGTAAAAGCAATTAAATCTTTTTGTGGATGCTATATTAGGTTGTATTAAATTAGATTTAATTATATAAGAAAGCTAACTGTTGACCAAATGATAACCTTTCTTAGCGACTCTACTGATATAAATAGAATTCATCTATCATCAAGACTAAATTTAGAAAAACGTAACGAATTAGGACAATTTTTAACACCTGCTCCAATTTCTCGTTTCATGGCAAGACAATTTAATAATCTATCGGGACAAATTAGCTTGCTCGATGCAGGAGCTGGAGTTGGCTCATTAACTACAGCTTTTGTAGAACAATTATTAATTAGTTCTAATCCTATAGAAAGTTGCTTCATAACAGCTTATGAAATTGAGCCAAGTTTTCTACCATCATTAAACAAAAGATTGATTGAATGCTGTGTTGCTTTACAAAACAAAGGAATTAAGGCGAGTTATTTACTACATAAAAAGAACTTTATAGAAGCTACTGCTGAAAGTGATAAATCACTTTTATATAAGTCTACAGATTCTTTTACTCATGCGCTTCTAAATCCACCTTATAAGAAAATCAATAGTCAATCAGGTGAGAAGAAATCTCTCTCGAATCTTGGCATTGAAACAGGTAATCTTTACAGCGCTTTTGTCTGGATTACTATGTTGAAGCTTGTAGAAGGTGGGGAAATAGTTGCTATTACCCCAAGAAGCTTTTGTAACGGCACATATTTCCGCCCATTTCGCAAAGCAATTTTTAAAGAAATGGGGATTGAAAAAATCCATGTATTTAAGAGTCGTTCAACTACTTTTGCTGACGATAATGTACTACAGGAAAATATTATTTTCCACGCTACTAAAACAAAGCTGAATCCTAGGTTTATAGAAGTCACTAATCATTCTGGAAATGATTTGGATGAATTTTCAGAAATAAGAACCGTACCCTATGATGAAGTAATTGAAAAAAACGATTCTGATCAATTCATCCACATTATTACCAATTCTCTAGAAGATGCATTAAGAATACAAATGCATAAAATGCCATGTACTTTAGAGGAACTTGGATTAGATGTGTCAACTGGACCAGTTGTAGATTTTCGTCTCAAGTCTGACTTAAGGAGTTATTTAGATCACAAAAATGTTCCTTTGATCTATCCCGAATCTATCAAAACAGGGAGATTTGTCTTTCCTCCAAAGAATCCTCGTAAAGCGATCTCAATTGAACACAATCTTACAACTCAAAAATGGTTAATCCCGAGGGGGTGGTACGTTCTAACAAAAAGATTCTCAGCAAAAGAGGAAAAACGCCGTATTATGGCTGCTGTTTGTTCTCCGATGGATAAACCGTTATTGGGTATAGAAAACCACCTTAACTACTTTCATGCTAAAGGTGAAAGTCTAAATCCTGATTTAGCAAAAGGATTAACAGCTTTCCTCAATTCAACACTATTTGATAGCTATTTTCGACAATTTAGTGGTCATACACAAATCAATGCAACAGATTTGCGTAGAATGAAATACCCTTGTAAAGACATTTTGATGTCTCTAGGGAGCCAAATTGGTGACTCCATAACCGATCAATTAACTCTTGATAATCTTGTTCACAAAACTTTGTCAATTATGAGCGAAGTAACTCATGCGCTTCAAGCCAGTCAACGCATTGAAGAAGCAATTTTTATTCTTAAAAATATTTCTGCACCAAAAGAACAACAGAATGAACGCTCTGCACTATGCTTGCTAGCATTAGCTGACCTTCGCCCCGATACACCTTGGCATCATTCAACAGCACCAAGACGTAGAATTACCGAAATGATGGATTGGTTTCGGAATTACTACGGTAAACAATATGCACCTAATACAAGGGAAACTGTACGAAGACAAACAATGCATCAGTTTGTACAAATGGGACTGGTAATAGAAAATCCTGATCGTCCAGATCGCCCAATCAATAGCCCTAAGTGGTGTTATCAACTTCATCCGCAAGCTCTTTCTCTCCTACAATCCTACGGTTCTGATCGGTGGGAAGAATTTTGTCGAGATTATGCTGTTTCGGTCAAAAATATATTGAGGGAAAAGGAAAGAAATATCTCAATGATTCCAGTTACCCTACCTGATGGCAAGTCAATTCAGCTTTCGTCAGGCGGGCAAAATCTATTGATAAAAGAAATTTTAGAAAAGTTTTGCCCTAGATTTACGCCTAGAGGCATTGTCTTATATGTTGGTGATGCTGGAGAAAAATTTATCGTTAATGAAACTCAAAGATTTCAAGAACTAGGCATTGAACTTGATCCTCACGGTAAAATGCCAGATCTTGTAGTTCATTACGAAGCTCAAGGTTGGCTTGTATTAGTAGAAGCTGTAACTAGCCACGGTCCAGTTAACTTAAAACGTCGTAATGAATTAAAGCAAATCTTTCATTCAAGTCGAGATGGATTAGTCTTTGTTACTGCTTTTCCCAGTCGGAAAGAAATGACAAAATATCTAGCCGAAATTTCTTGGGAAACGGAAGTTTGGATTGCCGATCAGCCAGATCACATGATTCATTTCAATGGAGAAAGATTTCTAGGACCTTATGAATAGTTAATTATTTTTTATGTGTATTCGGTGTATTCGCCATTTTTAATTTGTGAAATACCAACATTAATATCTTTTTGAAGTGCCGCAAGTTTTAGGGCGCGAAGTTCTTCTTCTGCCTGTTGGATGCGATCGCATATAGCTTGAAATGCTACTGCATCTTGAACTACCACCTCAGCTTTACCATTAACAGTCAAAACCATTGGCGACTTTGTAGCTTTGATCTGTTCTATAAACCTCTTAGCATTGCGCTTGAAATCACTGAGAGATTGAATATTTTGGAGATCGATCATAATTATCAAAGCACTAAATTCAGATCTAATTTAATGATAATCGATTTTCCTTTTAATTTTTAAATGCTTTAACTTAGTATTTTTTTGTGGATTAATGCTTGTTGTTTCAGTTGATGAATGCGTGGCGCGATCGCACTTTCTTTATTCTCTAAATCATTAATCCAAACATCTGTAAGTGATTGAGCGTCATCGGGTAAATCCTCTAATTCCCAACCAGAAATACCCAAATCTTCCATCAGATAGGAAACCTTTGGGTCGTAGCTAATTGCCGAACATTGACAACCTTCGGCAGCCGCCATAATCACACCATGCAAACGCATGGCGATCGCTAAGTCCACACCTCGGAAAATCCCCTTTAGTTTGCGCGGATCTTTTTGGATGATGATTTGACTCTGCTTAGGAAACTTATCATTCAGCGAATCACAAATTGCTTGGGCGATCGCCTTATCTTGAGATGGCTGAAAAGGAACTAGCAAAATATGAGCATTAGTTTGCGCTTGTAATTTTTGCAAAGCCTCCGTAATCGTAGCAAGGCGACAGGAAGTTAGGGCAGGATGCGATCGCAAAACGACTGCTACTCGTGGCGAAGGTATGTCGCCATAAATATCCATCGGCGTTGACTCCAAAGCCCAAACTGGATCGGGGGCAATGATACTTTCGATTTGCCAATCGGCTAATAATTTCGCAGAAGGGCGATCGCGCACAGATATCGATGTACATCCCTGCAAAGCACGTCTCGCGATCCATTTACTTAACTTGCGCTTGAGTGGTCCCACCCCCTGCGCCCATGCGATCGTCTGCAACCCCATCCCCTGTGCTAAGCCCATCAATCCACCGTAGTAGATCGGATTTCTGGCACTAGTCGCATCTTGCATCAGGCTGCCACCGCCCCAAATAAATAAATCCGATCGCTTCATCGCATTTATTAACCCAAATACCGAATAGCGATCGTTAGCTTCGACCTGATGCAAATTTTCAGTGGCTTTGGGACTAGCAGACAATACAAGCGGCTGGACATCCTTGGGCAACATTTGCAGCAAAGTGGCAAGCAAAGCCTCATCCCCGCCATTGCCCATTCCGTAATATCCACATAAAACCGCACGTCGCATACTTATTAGTCCAACTGTTCTCAGAATTTCTTGCGAAATCTAATTGTCGCGCATTCCAGACAGCAAACTTTATGCAATTTTGACAAAAGTAGCGCTGGCAACTAGCGATATACCGATTAATAACCAGATAAGCAATGTAAAGTCGGTACTGATAAAACTATTGCCTAATTGGATGAGGGCGATTGCTATTCCCGTAATACTAGCGATCGCGATCGCAAATAACCAACGCCAGCGAGAATTACTAGATTTCTGGGACGATTTTTTAAAAAGCTGTGTGTGAGTAGGTTGCCGATAAATTTGGGTGCGTGAGGAATTAAAATTATTGAGTGACCGATTAGATAAGCCCTGATTAGAAGCAATTAATCGTTGTGATTTTTGGGGGACTCTATGGACAAATCTTGGCTTTAACTTATTTTTTCTCCGATATAGACGGTTCTCAATTTTCTTGAGACGCACCCAAAACAATAATACTAAAAGGATCATCAATGAGCCTATTGCAATCACCAACTTGACTAGAAAAAGCAGCAAGTCTATGTTTTCTTGATTGGATAAAACAATTGCCATATATGCTGCTGCCACTAAGCCAAATTACGGATTTAGTAAATTTTATTGTTTCATTTAGCCCCAAAATGTACGAACTAGAAATCATCAGCAAAAATGTCAGTAAAAACATGATGAAATATAAATTTAAAAAGCACCGCGAAGCGGTGCTTTTTAAATTTATATTTCATCATGTGAGCTAAATTTGACTACTGAGATAAGTTAATTCCACATTTGGAGCAAGAGTAATCACATCACCATTACGTAAATCATAGGAAGAAGCGACCTTCATATGATGATTAATAATTACGCCATTAACACTTGGCTTACCAGACAAATCGCCATCAATAATCCTATACAAATATCGACCACCCTCCCCAGGGACTCTAAGCAGGACAGCATGTTGACGCGACACAAATCGTGAATAAAGTTGAATATTATTATTCACATCCCGCCCGATTGTGTACTTTAAGCCATCAAGTGCGAGTTTTCTACTACCTCTCGCATCTGTGATTAGTAGCGTGTGACTAACGTTTGTTTCGCTCATTAGCTCACCAAAAAAAGAAGTAGATGTCGCTTACCAGCGAAAAGTATATGCTACTGGTAGGCATTTGGTTTAATCTCGCTCTACTTTACTCTACAAACGGGATTGAATTATAGAGTTTTTATCAAGAGTTCGCAGTGCATCTTCTAAATTATAATTTCGGCGCAAGATACAGGATATGTACTTCGGGCGCAAAGGTGATGATATCGCCATCTTGAAGCTCATGTGAAGAAACTTGTCGCATTGCATTTAGAACAATCCCATTTTTGCTGAGTTTTCCTGACGCACTGCCATCGATAATTCGATACGTGTCGGGTCGATTGCGATGAGGTACTTTGATCAATACAGCATGATAACGAGATACAAAGTCAGAGTTTAAATGCACAGTGTTGTCAGCTTCACGACCAATTGTATATTTAGCATCCCCCAAAGCTATTTTACGTGTTCCACTACCGTCAGTAATCACCAAAGTATGGCTTGAGGTGAGATTGACACTAATTTCAGATTCTTCATGGGTTTGATTTGACATATTTTTTGTGAATATCTCCATAGATCGCTATCAATATTTTTAGCCCACCCCAAGCATCTCTAAAACATTAAGAGATTTTCAAGAATCAACATCTATGAGCTTTAGGCAAGATGAAACTGTATAGGTTGACGAAAGTGACAATAGCTTAAACTAACCCATAGTTGTAAATCATGGAAATCATCTTTAGGCAGTAATTTTCATTATGAAACCAATTTTTATAATGAAAATTTCTAATCTTTCCACTTAAATCAATTTCATAACTAGGGTTCTGCGATTTAATAGAGAACCAGTTTTTAGTGGCGCGGCGGCGCCGTGCCACTAAAAACTGGTTCTCTATTTTACTGTGTTTCCCTTACTACCAATGTGATTGCTATACAATACTTCAGTTGATACTAGCCATATTCGGAGAAATATTTCAGTGGACGTTACGGAGATCGCACGCCAAACTCAACTTTTATCGCAGCGCCTGAGCAATGCTCAGGACTATCTTTGACATACCTGCGATCGCAGCGAAAATAAGCGACCTAGAACAAACTGCTGCCCAACCAGAGTTTTGGGAAAATAGCGATCAAGCTCAAAAAACCATGCGTGAGCTTGATGCGCTGAAATCCTATCTAGAAAAATTTGATCGCTGGCGCAAAACTATCGAAAATCTTGAGGCGATCGCGGAACTACTTGCCCTCGAAGACGATCCTGCGCTAGCTAATGAAGCTAAACAAGGCTTGAGTCAATTGCTGCAAGAGCTAGATCGCTGGGATCTAGAGCAGTTACTATCTGGTACATACGATAAATATGATGCGGTATTAACGATCAATGCGGGTGCGGGAGGCACTGACTCGCAAGACTGGACAGAGATGCTACTGCGAATGTATACCCGCTTTTGTGAAGCTCAAGGCTACAAGGTCGAAATTTCAGAAATATCCGAGGGTGAAGAGGCGGGAATAAAGTCTGTAACTTTACTTGTGCATGGACGCTATGCCTATGGTTATCTTGCCCCTGAAAAGGGCACACATCGTCTTGTCCGCATTTCCCCTTTTAACGCTAACGATAAGCGTCAGACTAGTTTTGCAGGCGTAGAAGTAATGCCATTGCTAGAAGAAGATGTTGATTTAGAGATTGATCCCAAAGAGTTAGAAATTACGACTACAAGAGCAGGTGGCAAGGGTGGTCAAAATGTTAACAAAGTTGAAACAGCAGTAAGAATTACGCATTTACCTACAGGCATTTCAGTACGCTGTACTCAAGAGCGATCGCAATTGCAAAATAAAGAAAATGCGATGCGACTGCTTAAGGCAAAATTGTTGA
>CAIJEA010000735.1 GCA_903819605.1 uncultured cyanobacterium
CGAAATTTCAGTCTGAGTATAGAGATGCTGAATCATTAAAATGGTTGGCAATCGATCAATGGGAATTAACGCTTGTCTTGCGTGTCTTCGCATCAATATCTCCGAAAATATCCAAAGCGATAGAAAAGCTGCCTCATGTTCTCCGATCGAAATCAATTTGGCAATTCTTTCTTTGCGATGCAAGATTTGTGATCGCGTTAATTTGTGATCGGTAATATCCTCTTCGGCGATCGGAGTAGCATCTTCGCCTGTAATTAGAAGAAATCGCCAACCATGGTACTGGGCAACTATTTTAGCGATTTCACTATATCGATTAATTGATAAATTTGCAGATCCGTCTTCAATCTCGACGATAAATCCTTGACTGCTAGATGACTTCATCAGTAAATCTGGACTATATCGCTCAAGATCAAAAGGTATCTGATGAACAGTTGGTTGATGAATTACTTCATATCCCTGATAGCTATAACATTCAGCAACTCTTGTTGCGAGTAAACCACTAGTACTTATATGTTCTGAACCCATCTATAATCTCGACACATCTGCTTTAGAAAAATTTTTAAGCTTGTTATGTGACTCTTAAAAATTACATAAAACTAGTTCGGCTTTTTTTTAGCATTTCTATAAAAGCCATGACAATTATCCTATACCAATCCTCCTAAGCGGATGTACATACAAAAGAATTAATCTTTTTTGATCTATCGCATTTCTATAGCAATGCAAGTTTTGCTAAGGAGAATAAAGGCGGCGCTTTGCGCCGCCTTTATTCTCCTTAGTAATGTGTCGTAATTTAGGCTGAAAGTATCTGTAGATAGATGAGTAATTTTAAAAAATTACATGAAATCGCGAGGATCGGTAATATGTCCTGTCATTGCTGAGGCTGCCGCAGTATAGGGAGAAGCAAGATAAATTTGAGCTTGCTTATTTCCCATACGCCCAGGGAAGTTACGATTTGTTGTCGATACACAAACTTCAGCTTCATTGACACGTCCAAAGGTATCTTGAGGACCTCCAAGACAAGCGGCACAGGAAGGCGAAGCTGGTTCAATACAACCCGCTTGCAAGAAAATTTCCGAAAGCGTTAAGCCGTCAATTTTTAAGCTAAATAGATCGTTATAAACCTTTTGCGTTGCAGGTACAAGATAGGTAGGAACCTTAACTTGTTGACCTTTGAGTAGTTTTGCCGCGTGATAGAAATCTTCAGTTTTGCCGCCAGTGCAAGACCCAATGTATACCCGATCGATCTTCACATCCTGAACCTCTCGAACAAGAGCACGATTGTCGGGAGAATGGGGCTTGGCAACGACGGGTTCTAGCTTGGAGACATCGTAATGCTTGATGTAATAGTACTCAGCATCGTTATCGGCATAGAGTGCTTCAAAGGGTTTGTCGGTGCGCGATCGCACATAATCAAAAGTGGTTTGGTCTGGTGCGATCACCCCATTTTTACCGCCTGCCTCGATCGCCATATTACAGAGAGTCATGCGCTCTTCCATCGACATTTTGGCGATCGCCTCACCACCGATTTGCAAAGCGCGATAGTTTGCGCCACTGACGCTGATATCACCGATGACATGCAAGATTAAATCTTTTGCTAATAAATAGGGTGGTAGTTTACCATCAAACTCAAAGCGCATCGAGGCAGGAACTTTGATCAACAGCTTCCCAGTACCCATAATGAAGGCAGCGTCGGTATTACCAATCCCCGTCGCAAACTGTCCAAAGGCTCCAGCATTGCAAGTATGAGAATCCGTGCCAAAGAGAACTTCCCCAGGACGAGTGTGCCCCTCTTGAGCAAGAGCCACATGACAAACGCCTTTGTAATCAGGGTTCGCTTTAAAGTTTGAAAGATCCGTGATGTCGTAAAAATATTTAATGTCTTGCTCTTTAGCAAAATCACGCAAAATGTCAACGTTACGGTTAGCCCTTGCATCCTTCGTAAAAATATAGTGGTCAGGAATTAAGACGATTTTCTCTTTGTCCCAAACCTTAGCATCACTGCCAAATTCCTGCTTAAATATGCCAATTGTTCCAGGTCCACAAACATCATGGGTCATCAGCAGGTCAGCATTCACCCAAATATTTTCGCCTGGGGTTACGTGGCTTTTTCCCGAAGCTTTTGCCAAAATCTTTTCGGTGAGTGTCATTCCCATAGTTGTGATGTCCTTGCGTAGATGTTGATTCCTACTTTTTTTGTAAACTTGTTTCTTAAACTAAATTATAGTCCTATAGTCCGAGACAGACTAAAAATAAATTTTAAGAGCCTTGTAAAGCAAGGCTCTTAAAATTTATTGTCCCAAAGCGCTAGTAAAAACTATGCACTTTCAGTGCAAGGCTTTAGCTGACAACCTTTAAAGCAGTTACTATGATTTCTTTGCAGAACTTTAGCGTGAGTAAAACCTGCATTATCATCACAGGCACATTACAAAATAGGAAAAATAATAGAGTTTGGATGAATCTACAGATTTAGGACTTTCAGTCCTAGTCGAACCTATGCACTTCCAGTGCATAGTGGTTCAGTTGGTTAAAAATGACTTGGTTAAAAATGACTCTACTAATTTTACATTTTCTGAACTACCAATAATTAGAGGTACACGACTATGAAGTTTAGTTGGGACAACATCAAGAATTTCTTGAGTCCCATTGGAAGCGCGACCACCTGCTTGTTCGATTAGAAATGCTAATGGAGCCGCCTCATAAAGCAATCGCAATTTTCCATCTGGATGACCCACCATTCCAGGATAAAGGAATACTCCACCCTGAAAAAGAATGCGATGAATGTCGGCAACAAGCGCTCCTGAGTAACGTGCAGTATATCCTTCTTGGCGATGGATATATCTTATATATTCACGCATTGGTTCTTCCCATTGCCAGAAATTCCCTTCATTAATACTATAAATAGAACCTTTACTGGGAATGTGAATATTCTCCTGAAACAGAATAAATTCACCAATACTAGGATCAAGTGTAAAAGCATGAACACCCTTGCCCAGAGAATAGACAAACATCGTACTTGTACCGTAGAGAATATAGCCTGCTCCGATTTGCTTGCGTCCAGATTGTAATAAACCTACAGCTTCTTCTGAGTTATCATTTTGTTCTTGTTGGCGAATCGAAAAGATAGAGCCGATCGCTAAATTTACATCAATATTACTAGAGCCATCAATCGGATCGTATAGCAAGGTATAACGTCCAATGGGACAATTTTCAGAGATGTAGTATGGCTTTTCCATTTCTTCGGATGCGAGCTGACAGACTAAACCACTTTGCTCAAAAGCTCGCAGGAAGACACGGTTGGCATAGCGATCCATGTTTTTGACCGCTTCGCCTTGAACATTTACTTCGCCTGTTACACCAAGAACATTTTCTAACAAACCTGCTCGGCTAAGATGGCGAGAAATCGTTTTACCTGCTAAGCCAATCCGCCCCATCAAAGCACTCAGATCGTATGC
>CAIJEA010000736.1 GCA_903819605.1 uncultured cyanobacterium
AGGTGTCTTATACAGGACAATCTGTGCATTTGACTCCCAAGGAGTACAACATTCTAGAATTGTTGCTCCATCATGGTCGCCAAGTTCTGAAACGGATTACGATTGTTGAGCATGTTTGGTCGCTTACTGATCCACCTAGAGAAGATACGATCAATGCCACAATTAAGAGTCTGCGTAACAAGTTAAAGGGTGCGGGTGCTCCTCACAATTTAATTGAGACGATACATGGTGTTGGCTATCGCTTAAGCCAACTTTCATAAAAACATAAAAAAGGGAGTGCTAAGCACTCCCTTTTTTATGGAAATAGCCCAAATTCTTGTAGGGCGGGCAAGAAGTTATTATTTTCATGATTGGATGTACTGAGCTTGAATAGCGCAAAACGTTTCAGTGGATTCAGGCTTTGCCATTGAGATGAGGAGATCTTTACATCTAATTCCTGTGCATGTTGCAAGATACTGATGGGAATAGACTCTATTTGCATCCATACAGGATTTTCGGCAATTGGCAAATCGCTAGGATAAGTATTGAAGTGTTGCCAAACTAGCGATCGCAAGGTGTCGCGATAGACTTTAATTTCATCGTCAGTGATACAGGGTAATTCGATTAAATGTTGGCGTTGGGCGATCGAAAAACTAAACCAATGCTGAAGTTTCAATTTGACGCCACAGGTATCTAGTTTGTAGCGTACTTGCATAGGAATACAGCGCAATGAGGCGACAAACTCGGCTTCAAACTGAAAAAACTGCAACATAACTTTTAAAACCCAAACAGTAAAGGCAGCGCTTCGCGGTGCTTTTACTTTAAACAGTCTCGATTTTACTTTAAACTTTCTCAGTATCTGTAAGATTGACAGTCAGCTTTATATGTCCTAAACGCACTGAAAATTCACCAGAGCTATTGGGAACTGTCAGCACTTGGGCGATTTTACCGAATTTGGGAATGCGTACCCGATCGCCTATTTTTAATACTAATTGAACTGGTTCTTCTAGAGCAGCAGGCATATGACGCTTAGTTAGTTCCTCAATTCTCTGTTCGGTACGTTGGACATCCGCAGCTACTTGTTCGCCCGTTTGTTCACCTTTTTGTAATTTGCGGATCACTCTACCGACTTCCTTTTGAGCTTGGGCGATCGCGGCACTAACCTCTTTTTCTTGACGTTCGCGTAATTCTTTAGCCTGCGATCGCATCTTTTCAGCGCGCTCCAAAATTTCATTATGTAAACGTTCGGTTTCCGCTAACAAATGCGAGGCAGCTTCTGTCTTTTGCATTTGTTCGCGTCGCTGAGCTTCCAATTCGGCAATCACATCATTCATTTCTGCCGAGCCAATACCCACGCGAACTTGAGCCGCTTCAATAATATCTGGGTCTAGACCTAATCGACCAGCGATCGCTAAAGCATTAGAGCGACCGGGAATACCCCACAATAATCGATAGGTAGGTGCTAGGGAGGCATCATCAAATTCAACGGAAGCATTCTCAAACTTAGGGTTTTGATATTTGAGGGCTTTAAGTTCGCCGAAGTGTGTTGTGGCGATCGTCAGGCAGGTATGCTCACCAAGATATTCCAATAAAGCAGTGGCGATCGCACTACCTTCCGACGGATCGGTTCCAGCCCCAACCTCATCCAATAAAACTAGAGATTGCAAAGAAAGGTTATCAAGAATCCTGCCGATGCGGCGAATATGTCCTGAAAATGTAGACAAATTTTGCTGTAATGATTGCTCATCACCGATATCCGCTAGCACTAAATCAAACCAAGGTAACTCCACAGGCTCTCTGGCGGGAATATACATTCCAGCCTTTGCCATCAAAGCCGCCAAGCCAAAAGTTTTTAACGTGGCAGTTTTGCCACCAGTATTTGGTCCCGTAATCACAACGACGGAAATCTGTGGTGAAACCAACACATCGACAGGCACAACTTCGCGACCTTCTTCGTTTTGCTGTTGCCATACCAGCAATGGATGACGCAATTGGCGTAAAACGATCGCTTCATTCTCAACAAAATGCGGCGGATTGGCTCGTAACCAATAGGCATAACGCGCACGAGCTACGGCAAGATCGATCTTGGTAACAATGATCAGCAGCTTTTGTAAATCCTCAGCAATATCTGTAATCTTGGCGCTGAGTGCCGCCAGAATAATTTCGATTTGCGCTTGCTCCATTTTTAGAAGTTGACGCAAGCGGTTATTGGACTGTACAACCGAGTTCGGCTCGACAAATAATGTCATGCCTGTACTAGAAGTATCGTGAATGACCCCAGGAACGCGATCGCGCTGTGGTGATTTGACCGACAATACATAGCGATCGCTACGTTGAGTAATGATCTGCTCCTGCATTGAGCTAGCATTGCGTTGCATAATATTTTGCAACTTAGTCAGAATTTGATCGCGGACTGAGGTTAACTCATGCCGAATCTCTCCTAACCTTACTGAAGCCCGATCGAGAACATTTCCCCCTTCATCAATACAACGATAAATTTCCTGTTCGACATCGGGATAAGTCCGCAACTCACTTGCCAATATTTGCAAGTTGGGGCAGTTGTCCGCATTATCTAGCTGACGACGCAAGCTCCTAGCGCCCGCTAAAGTTGTGGCGATCGCCCATAGCTCTAAAGCTGATAAAATCCCCTGTTTTTCAGCTCGAAATACTGCTTCCGTAATATTTTGAATACCATCTAAAGAAACACCTGCATTTCTTTCTTCGAGAGCATAGGCTTCCTTTGTTTGGGTCAGTAGGTCTAAAGTCTCTCTATACCGATCGGGAATCGGTAAATGCGCCGCAGCGATCGCCCCCAGCTTCGTCGTTGTGAATGTTGATAAATGCTGACATAGCCGATTCCACTCCAACAGTTCTAACGTCTCAGCCTGCATGACACCTCAAAATTTCTAGCTTACCTGCCATTATATATAGCAGTAGCGGGTTATGTTAGACCAAATGAGAGTCAGCGCAAAGTGCTGACTCTCATCTCTAGATTTTGGCAATGGGTTATAGGCACAAAAAAGAGGAGCCACATAGTGGCTCCTCTTTTTTGAAAAATTTATAGGCGAGAAGCTAATCTCTCAAAATCAGCCTGAGTACTAGATAGCATCTTGCTACGGCTATCTGGAGTGAGATTATTACTCAAATTTGGAACGAGATTACGGGCTTGCAGTGCCATGTGTAATTGTAGATGTATTACGTATTCGCTTAAATCGCCTTGTTGAAGCGCTACAGACTTATTGCTAGTCACCGCATTACCTCTCATAAATATGTAAATACAAACTAAATGTAAATTTTCAAGAAATAGTCGTTGGTTTTGCCTGATTTAACTAAAGCTTATTCTACGACTTTCGATATAGAACTTATCATACTAGCGTTCTTGGCAAAGATGGTTAGATACGAAGTGTAATCTTTTGATGTAATACTTAACAATATAGGTGCTGCTTCTGTTTGGGGCGAAAATCAGCCGTCGTCTCTATGGTGCTGTATTCTAAGATAGGTATATCATTGAAAGTTGCTGCTACTAAGTCTATTTACTGACTTTTCAACAAGATTTTTTAATATTATTCGTCACTTATTTCATTTAATCCTCTGAATTATGTTCAAACGCGCTGTCTCTACCTTACTTGTGGTACTTGCTCTGTTTCTAACTAGTTGTGCTAATACACCTACGAGTGGTTTAGTACCATTTGCAGATAGTAAAGACGGCTATAGATTTCTATACCCTAATGGATGGACAGAAACAAAAGGTAACTCAGCAATCGATATTTTGTTCCATGACATCATTGAACCTTCAGAGAATGTATCTGTGACAATTAGTAAGTTAGAAACTGTTAAAGCCCTTGAAGAAATAGGCGATCCTGAAGCGATCGGCTTGCGGGTACAACAGCGGGTTGTAGCACCAGAAGGCTCTGGTCGTCAAGCCCGGCTCCTGAATGCGACTCAAAAAACTACTCAGACAGAAGCTGGCGATCGCAACTATTATATTTTTGAATATGCAGTTCAGAGGTTGCAAGGCGAACCGCGACATGACCTTGTAACTGTATCCACAAATCGGGGAAACCTATATACATTAAGTGTGTCAAGCTCTGAAAGGCGTTGGAATAAAGTCAAAGATTTATTCTCTAGAGTAGCAAAATCTTTCACCATTGAAGATTAGTTGGGATTAGCGTATCCGCTCTGATTTTTAGAAGAGTTTAAGTTTAATGCTCAGATAGCTAAAGCAAAACTTTACGAAGCTTTAGTGGTCTGAGCTTTATATATTAATTTACGAAGCTTTAGTGGTCTGAGCTTTATATATTAATCTGCTGTTGCTATCGCTCAATAATTATGCTCTAGTATTTATGAATTAAATATATTGGAAAAACCAAATATATTTGGTGATTTTTAGACCTGATACATCAATATGCCCCAAATACTCATCATTGATGACGACCCCACTATCAGAATGACTCTTCAAAAGTTTCTTAAGAGTCAAGGCTATGGTGTCGTTCTCGCTAAGGATGGTGAGGAAGGTTTAGCTATGGCTAAAGAATTACATCCATCACTCATTATTTGTGACTGGATGATGCCAATCATAGATGGGTTAGAGGTATGCCGTCGCATTAAAAACGACGTTGGACTAGCTAATATTTACCTTATTTTATTAACGGCTCGCGACCAAGAAGGGGACTTGGTTAAAGGACTAGAAATGGGTGCTGATGACTTTTTAAGTAAGCCCCCAAGGATTAATGAGTTACGTGCAAGGGTGAGAGCAGGGTTAAGACTTTATCAAGCAACAGAAGAAATCCAAAGACAAAAACAATTAATCGAACAAGAGTTATTTCAAGCCTCTCAATATGTGCGATCGCTTTTACCTGCTCAGATCAAAGGGGATATATCAATTCAGTCTAGTTTTTTGCCATCAACTCAGCTAGGTGGAGACAGTTTCGACTATTTTTGGCTAGACCACGATCACTTCGCACTATATTTGCTAGATGTTTCAGGACATGGAGTCGGATCAGCATTGCTATCAGTTTCTGTTTTAAATCTCATGCGTACTCGCAGTTTAAGGCGGAGCAGAACATCTCAAGATACTACAAATTTTTACAGTCCTAGTGAAGTATTACGCGACCTAAATAATACTTTTCAAATGTCGGTTCATAATGAGATGTATTTTACGATCTGGTACGGTGTATATAACAAGCAAACTCACCAACTGGTTTATGCAAGTGGCGGTCATCCTCCATCTGTACTAATTTCTAATCAAGAAATACCTAAAATTAAGCTGCTTAAAACTGCTGGCTTGCCCATTGGCATGATGCCAGATGTAAATTATCAAGAGCAAGTCTGTGAAATAGATACTGATAGTAGACTGTATCTATTTAGCGATGGAGTTTATGAGATTCCTCAAGCAGACAATAGTATATGGGGATTCAATGCGCTGATTGATACATTTATCCAGACTCCAAGCGATCGCTCATCTCGGATTGAGCATATATTGGCTTGTGTCAAAGAAGCTGCAAATAATCGACCTTTTGAAGATGATTTATCAATATTAGAAGTTGAATTTCATATATAGCAATCTCAAATGGCTTGCGAGAGTATTAGTCTTTAGGTGCGACACAAGTAACCCATAAAGGTTTTGCGATTTAATAAAGAACCAGATTTTTTGTGGC
>CAIJEA010000737.1 GCA_903819605.1 uncultured cyanobacterium
CGCAACTCTCTTCTGGTTTTTATGTCTTAACTTATTTTGCTGTAGCTATACCAAATCAAGCATCTTAAATAATGCCTCAATTTTTCCTAACCATTATGGCGATTGCTATATAGTAATTTGTAAAAAATAATTGATTACAAGTCCGCACTCTTTTACATGAACTGTCATCATGAATTGATCGTTTTCTTCCAAAATTCTTTTATGTGGGTTTGTCTCAATGGATTTAGACCTGATTGTTTCTAATGTTCTCAACCCGCCGATCCTGTTCTTTTTTCTGGGAATGATGGCGGTGCTGATTAAGTCGGATTTGGAAATACCGCCGCCAATCCCGAAATTATTTTCATTGTATTTGTTGTTGGCAATTGGTTTTAAGGGAGGGGTTGAGCTTGTCAAAAGTGGGATCAGTCAGGAGGTTATTCTGACTATGTTGGCAGCGATCCTGATGGCTTGCCTCGTCCCTGTATATTCATTTTTTATTCTCAAAATCAAACTTGATTCCTACAATGCGGCGGCGATCGCGGCAACCTATGGATCGATTAGTGCGGTTACTTTTATTACGGCGAGTTCATTCTTGGGTCAGTTGGGTATTTCCTTTGATGGTTATATGGTGGCGGCTCTGGCGCTGATGGAGTCGCCTGCGATTATTGTGGGTCTGATTCTCGTCAGCTTATTTACGGCTGAGGAAAAGGCAAAAAAAGGTGAAACTAGTGAATTTGCTTGGTCAGAAGTTTTACGCGAAGCCTTTTTAAACAGTTCCGTATTTTTACTTGTCGGCAGTCTAATTATTGGCTGTTTAACAGGAGAGAGGGGCTGGCATGTTTTGTCACCCTTCACCCAAGATATGTTTTACGGCGTGTTGACTTTCTTCTTGATGGATATGGGCTTAGTCGCCGCTAAAAGAATTAAAGATTTGCAAAAAACAGGACTTTTCTTAATAGCATTTGCAATTTTGATGCCAATCTTAAATTCGGGTGTTGGGATTGCGATCGCTAAAGTAATTTCTATGTCCCAAGGCGATGCCCTTTTATTTGCAGTGTTATGTGCTAGTGCGTCTTATATTGCTGTCCCTGCGGCGATGCGTTTAACTGTCCCCGAAGCCAATCCTAGCTTATATGTTTCGACAGCTTTAGCTGTCACATTCCCTTTTAATATTATTGTGGGGATTCCTTTATATATGTATGTAATTAATTTGTTTTGGATATAAAGCAGTCGGCGCTTTGCACCGTTAGCTTTAACAATGGTTGTTTTTAGTAAAAATAAAATTATGCAAGAAGTTAAAAGAATCGAGATTGTATCTGATTCTGTTGAATCCCATAAAATCATTAAGGTTTTAGAAAAAGTTGGGGTTTTAAACTACACAGTGATCCGCAATGTAGTTGGTAAAGGAGTCAGTGGTACTAATTCAGGCGATCTGGATATGAGTATGTTGGAGAATGACTATGTGATTGCTTTCTTTTTAGCTGATAAAACCAAGTTGTTGGTCGAAAAGCTCAAACCAGTAACTAAGAAATTTGGAGGAGTTTGTTATATCTCCGATGCGATGGCAATTAGTTCGATAATTGTTAGTTAGTAATAAAAAAAGGGTTGGGGAGCAAAGCTCCCCAACCCTTTTTTTATTACTATAGCTATAGCCAAATAAGTTAAGACATAAAACCCAGAAGAG
>CAIJEA010000738.1 GCA_903819605.1 uncultured cyanobacterium
CCACAACTACTGTTTTTAACTTCTTCCCTTCATCTAGATCGATATATTCTTCTAGCACTTCAATTACAACTTCACGAACTAGTAAACGAAACTGTTCGGTAGTGAGTTCTTTTATTTGCATAACATTACGGCTCTACCATTTGTTTTGAATTAATTCTAACGTAATCGTCAATATAAATCAGCAAGTCGATCGCTGTTTGATTTGAGGGAAAAGGCGATCGGGTTTTATGGGAGTGAGGGTGCGATCGCTGTTTAATTTTAAACCTCACTCAAAGCGTCACGAATTACCTCATCACTTACACCGTGACGCTTTAAACTCTCAATAAATATAGAAACAGAATCTCCATCCAGTCTCTCAAGATCAGCACGAAGCCCCTGCCCAATATAAGCACGAACTAAAGGCTGATATCCAGAAAATCCTAACAATGGTGCAACTTTTTTCAAATCATCAATAACATCTTCAGGAATACGGATTGTCACCGTTGCCATCGGACGATTTCGATCCAAACGTTTTTTTAGAACTTCAGTTTTCATAATATTCATACTCCTTACTTGTTGCTTTTCTTGCAGAAATAATCCGAACTAAATCGTTCTCCCGTTCAACATAAACAACGTAAAGAAGATTCCATCGTTTATCTAATCCAATCACAGCGTCTCTCTCTTCATCATTACGACTTGCATCAACTACTACTAAAAATGGATCAAAAAAGGCTTCAGTAGCTTGCTGAAATGTCACACCATCATGATTAATAGGATTAATTCGAGCCTTCTCCTCATTCCAAACAAATTTAATCCCGTTCAGTACAAAATATACATCCATAATTCCTATTTTAGTCAAAGTGTATTTACGTTGTCAATACAAGCTTATGCAAAAATCTCAGGGTGATAGGCGATCGCTGTTTGATATGGGAAATAGGCGATCAGGTTTTGTCGGGTGAGGGGCGATCGCTGTTTGTTGGGGAAAAGGCGATCGGGTTTTGGGTGATGAGGGGCGATCATGCTTTGATTTAATAGTTTATTGTAAAACTTTCCCCGATTCTTCCTGCTCCTTTGCTTGGCGTAAAACTTCATTAATCAGATTTTGATAGCCAAATTCTCCTGCCTTCAATTTGAAATACTCAATAAGATTGGCATCTAAGGAAATAGTAATACTTTGCTTGCGTGGCATAGGTTTAAGTCCAATACGAAACTTTGCCCGATCTAAATCTGCTTGTGTTACTTCGGGATATTCTTCACGATCATTAGAGGTGTCTGAAGAAGAGAAGTTGTTCATTTTTGTTTGCCTCACGCATGGAAATAATACGGATTTCGTCTTCGGTTTCAGTATGTACGATAACAACAACTCTCATGCCCAAGAGTCCAATCGTTACCCAACGCTGTTCTCCATAGTTTTCACGGTTATCTTCAAACGTGAATGTCGAGCCTATAAAGACTTTTTCAGCATTCACAAAATCAATAGCGTGCTTTTTTAGGTTGCTTTGCCTTTTAACTTCATCCCATACGAATTTCATATATAACTTTCATTGGACATACTTTTAGATAACTCATTTCTTGAGAATAAAGTTTAGCATTTAGAATATGGTGATCGCTGTTTGATGTTGAGATTTAGGCGATCGGTTTTATTGGTGATGAGGGGCGATCGCTGTTTGATTTTGGGAATAGGCGATCGGGTGTTGGGTGATGAAGGGCAGGGCTATTTCAAAAACTAGTTAATTGAAGGTAATAAGAGTAAATATGCTTTTAAATGTTTTCTTTATACTATTTGACTCAAAATAACTAAATTTAGCTAATTTCTCTGATCGGCG
>CAIJEA010000739.1 GCA_903819605.1 uncultured cyanobacterium
CGCAAAAAAGTCAAGTCACTAAAGGCTAGTAAATTCAAAAAGTATTGATATGATCAATTAAATACACAATTAAGTCTTGATATAAATATATAATGACACCAAGGCTTAATTGTGTTAACCCTTTAAATTTTTAATCGCACTTTCAGCTCGTAACAAGATACCTTGCTTACGTCTATGATCATTAATTGCTGATGCTTGCTGAGAAATCAACTTCATAACTTCTTCATTTTGTTGGCAAATTTCCCATGCAGCTTCAATAAAAGCATCCTTAGTAATACCTTGCTCTGATTTCAAGTTATTCAATGCTTTATTGATTGATTTTCGGAGTCTAACAGTTGAGGCTACTTTTTGTTCTTCATCGTCTATAATCGACCGTGTTTCATGAACCTCGATAGATTCCTGATAGTTACTAACGTTATTAACCTCACTACTAATTGAGGTATCTCGATGCACTTTAGGACGTTTACTACGTCTCAAAAAATCTTCTATTTCTGCGGCACACATAACTCTAAGTCCTCAACTACTTGAATAAAGGGGTTCTCCAAATCTCTATATCCAATTTCAGAAAGTGTTTTACCGTTATCCATCGCTTGCTTATGTCGTTCAGACTGCAAAATTGATGAAAAAACTCTAAGGTTTTCTTCGATATCAGTAGCTTTGATGAGTGTCGTTGCTTTCTTGCTAGTTGTTGTTTGGTTTGCCCCAACCCACACATCTTTAAAAGGTAGTACACCTAGAATATCTCCATTGAGCAATTCAATGTCCTTCAGCTCAGCAATTGTGTCAATAGTTCGTAGTAGGGACTGAACTCCTTTTATCGTGCATTCGCAGGAAATAAGCAGTTTATTAGCTGCGCCCATACAAGAAATACACAATTGAGAACGCTGAGGAGGTGAGTCAATGATACAGAAGTCAAATAGATCATTGAGCGGTTTAAGGTACTTACGAAGCATGAGACCACCCATCCCCGAATCAGCTAAATGTTGCTGAATTTTATCTAAGCCATCGTCACTAGGTATCAAAAATATATTGGGTGCTTCTAACTGATAGACGGCTTCAATTGGTTTTACGAACCCCTTAAGAACTTCAAATAAGCTCGGCTCATCTTGATTGGTTTGATGTCTTGAGTAAAGTGTTAGAGAGCTTTGTGGATCGCCATCAACTAACAAAACCTTGTACTTGACTGCTAGCATCCGAGCTACAAAGTAAGCGCAGCTTGTCTTACCCTGTCCACCAGCTAATGAACATATTGTTAATGTAATCATGTAATGATGTGATTATATTTTTAAATCATTTAGTAATGACACCAAAACATAATTACATCATTATGTAAATAAAGCAATAGTGATATCTATAATGCATAGCGTGATGTGCAACTAAGAAAAAAACTCACAGCCTAGGATGTTAGACAATAGAGCTGACTCCGTTTTCAGTGAGAATTAGGTTTTCTAAAATGCGATGTGCAACTAAAAGACTGAAAGCCATGATTCATAGCACTGTGCTGAGGAATTTGAATTTTCGTTAGCTCAAACAACCTCAGGGCAATAGTGCAAAAATAGTTACACATCGCATATAGATTTTCGATATCTTAAACTCTTAATTACGCTTACTAGCAAGAATGCGACTGACTTGAGTAGGTTGCCA
>CAIJEA010000740.1 GCA_903819605.1 uncultured cyanobacterium
ATTTCAAGGCAAAAATTGATTCAAGATAATAGATAATTACTGTCTATACTATGTGTTATCTCTTCATAGTAAAAAGCACCTAAATTTAGTTAATCTCTGGAGTTCAGGATTATCTTGATTTAAACAATTGTTTCGTATATATAGTTAAAATCAAATAAAATATAGTACAATGACCATTCTGACAAATAAAATCTTATGATTAATTCATAAAATAAGCCCAGTGCCGAATAGCTATTCTATAGTTATATTTAAACTTGTAATGCAAATAATTTAGAAAATACTCATATTGGCGAGCGCCTCTTGATGCTGTGATTTGCTCATTTTTAAATATTTCTCGCAAATGCTACTTACTAAACTTTCTCCAGTGGATACATCAACACAGCTATTTCCAAAGTTTATTCAAGATTTGAAGCATCTACATGTATTGTTTCAGCAGGCTACTGGTGAACTGATCGTGACTGACGAGGATGAGTCAGATCCTAATTGGAATATTTACTTTTATTTGGGGCGATTGGTTTATGCCACTGGTGGCAAGCACCGTGTCCGCAGATTAGCAAGGGCAATACGCCAACATTCTCAAAACATAAATATTCATGACTTGCTTGGAAATGCCGATCCTTTGTCCGAAGCATGGGAGTTAAAGGTAATTAGTCAAGCAATCCAAGAAAACCGTCTAACTACTGAACAGGCTCGCGCAATTATTCAGGCAAGTATCCACGAAGTTTTTTATAGCTTGAGCGATCAAAAACAACCAAAATCATCTTGGAAACCTTTGGATGCTTTGCCATTCAAGCCAGTTGTTGCCCTCTCCACGGTTCAGACTTTAGACGACATTGTTGCAGCGCAGCAAAAGTGGCAACAGGCTGGACTTGCACATGTACAAAATATGATTCAGGGGTTTACGTTCGACTTAGCGCCCTATATTTCCAATCCAGATCAATTAAAGGTCATGGCAGATGCTGATGCAATCTCAAGCAAAACCTATAGTAGTCTCCACAAAATCTTAAATGGGAAAAATACTCTTTGGGATCTTTCAATTATTATGCATTGCTCCATGATTGCGGTAATGCGATCGCTTTTACCCTTTGTTGTGGATGGAATTGTTGCTTTCCAAGAAATTCCTGATTGGACATCTCCAAACTGGAAAAAGCCAACTGTCAAACCAACTACGATTCCCAATCGAGGATTGATCGCTTGTATTGATGATAGTCCTCAAGTCGCGATAGAAATGCAGCGAATTCTTGAACCATTGGGTTTTGAAGTACTTAGTATTATTGAGCCTTTACAAAGTGTTAGTACTTTGTTACAACGCAAGCCTGATTTGATATTTCTTGATTTAATCATGCCAAATACTAATGGCTATGAACTATGTACGTTTTTGCGTAAAACTACGACGTTTCAGGAAATTCCAATTGTAATTTTGACAGGGCGTGATGGGGTAATCGATCGGGTTCGCGCCAAGATGGCTGGCTCGTCCGACTTCTTGAGCAAGCCCCCTGATCCCGTTAAGGTTTTGCAAATACTACGTAAGTTTTTGCAGACTGAAACAAATTAGCTTGCGGATTAAAGCACGGTTCTTAAACAAGTCAGATTACTACAAACACACAAAGGAAATTTTTTTAGATATGAGCACGATTTTAGTGGTTGAAGACACAATGACTCAGGCTGAGATTATTACAGGGAGTCTCAGAAATGCTGGCTTTACAACCATTTTGGCGACAAATGGCGATGAAGCAAGAATCAAAATTAGCCAACAGAAACCAAGCGCTATTGTTTTGGATGTTGTTTTGCCTAATGAAAGTGGATTTGAATTATGTCGAGATCTCAAAGACAAGCCTGAGACCAAGGATATTCCCATTGTGCTTTGTTCTACTAAAAGTGGAGAGATGGATAAGTTTTGGGGAATGAAACAAGGAGCTTCCGCTTATCTTACTAAGCCTGTAGATGTTGCTGAACTAGTTCGTACCATTAAATTATTAGTAAAAGATTAGGAGGGCGATCGCTGTGACAAATCAGATGATTGGCAGTAAAAAAAAATTGCCCCAATTGAAAAACAATCAGTTAACTGACCAATTTTTGACATTTGCCCTAGCACCCGATCAGCAGGCGTTATTGCCAACTCACCAGATGCTCGAAATTGTGAATGTTAGTTTGTCACAGATTACGCCGATTTCGGGTTTATCGCCCAGTGTAATGGGGATATACAATTGGAGAGGAGATGCTATTTGGATAGTTGATCTAGCTAGTCTATTGGGATATACCCCCCTATATTCTCAAGAATACGATCTAGGTAAGTTTCAGGATCGATGTCATGTTCTCTTTTTACGAAGTCAAGACATGATTGTGGGGTTTGCAGTTCATCATGTCGGGCAAATGGTGAGATGTGACACTACCAAAATCCAATCTTTGGCATTGTCCAATAGCAATACAGTCTTATCAGAGGTTTGCTCTGGATATTGGCTGAGTGGTAATAATGAGACACTTTTGGTGCTAGATGGGGGAGGAATTATGCGAGTTGTGCAGAGCCTTAGTGCTTAAAAGCTCTACAAGTTATAGCTTGTAGAGCTTTTAAGCAATCAAGATTTTTTTAATTTTTATAAATTTTTTTTAATTTTTAGGAGTAACAGCGATGCTTACACAAGATAACGAGCCAAAGCAAATCAGCGATCGCAATGGAAACAGTTCCGCAACTGACTTCAAAAGTGAGCAGGAGATAGAACAGGAAATCGATCAAAAAATGGCTAAGCTGGAAGCAATAACCCTCAAAGATGATTTGGACTCACCACCTGAGGTTGCTAAGCCGAAAAAGCTGGGTTGGCGATCGCTAAATCTGCGTACAAAGGCTACAGCCTTAGCGATCGCCATTGGCACATTGCCAGTTATTGCCATTGGCACAGCCGCTTACTTTGCGGCATCTGCGCCTATTCGGGAAGAAGTATTTAGCACTCAAACCGAACAAGCGATCCAAATTACCGACAGGCTTAATCGCTTCATGTTTGAGCGTTATGGCGACATTCAAGCGATTGCTAATCTACCTACTCTCCGAGATCCTAAAGTGCAGGCAGTGACTACGCCCAAATACAGGCAGTCGTTATTGGAAAGCTACATTAAGTTCTATAAGGTTTATGACAGCATTGCTCTATACGACTTAGAAGGCGATCTACTGCTCCAAGTTGGTCCAACCGATGCGCCCAAAAACATCAAAGAGCGCAATTATTTCCAAGCAGCACTCAAGACAGGTAAACCCGTGATCAGCCCACCGGAAGTATCAAAAGTGACAAAGCAAACTAGTCTATTTTTTGCTGCACCAGTTAAGGATATAACTACGGGGCAAACGATTGCGATTGTGCGCTCTCGGATGCCTGCACAAGAGCTAGATAAAGTAATCGAAGCCTTTGGTGCTGAAGGTGACACGTACCACATTTTTGACAGCACAGGTATAATTTTCCTCGCGACTGAAAAAGATCAGATTGGCAGAAACGCCTTAGAAGATATTCCGGGATTACGCGAACTTCATACGAAGGGCGAAACTGCCGAATTTTTCACCCACGATATTTCTAACGGAGGCAATGTCGAACAGGCGGGGGCATACACCGCAACCAAGTCATTTGAGGGTATGCCCGACCTCAAATGGGAAAATGCCTATCTAGCTGAAACTAGCATCGTGCTCAAGGCGGAAACTACACTCAAGCTTTACCTGTTCATAGGAACGGCTGCGGCTGCTCTGATTGTCGGTATTGTCGCCGCTTGGCTTGCCAACCGTGCCACCCGCCCAATTGTTCAAGCTGCAAATGCTGTCGAAAAACTTGGACAGGGCGAACTAGGTGTACGTATTCCTGTTGGAGGTGGAGATGAACTAGCAGTACTTGGCTCAAATATTAACCACATGGCTGAACAGCTAGGTCAGCTATTAGAAGACCAAAAATTAGAAACAGCACGTATTGATAAAGCAAGATTAGAGGCTCGTGCTGAGGCTGATGCTAGTGCCGAAGAGCAAAAAAAAGCAAAAGAACTGCTACAACGCCGTGCTTTAGAGCTGTTGATGGAGGTAGATCCTGTTAGCCGAGGTGACTTGACGATTCGGGCAAATGTAACTGCCGATGAAGTTGGTACGATCGCTGACTCTTACAATGCGATTATTCGGAGCTTACGGAAACTCGTACTTGAGGTGCAAGGAGCGTCACAATCAGTAACCCAAACCGCAACCAGTAATGAAATGTCTGTGCGATCGGTTTCCCAAGAAGCCATGAAACAATCGGAATCGATCAATTCCGCTTTGCAAGAAATTAAAGTGATGGCTGCGTCAAGTCGAGGCGTTGAGACTAAGGCAAAACAGGCGGAGAAGGGGATGCAACAGGCGGTATCTGTGTTGCAAGAAGGTGACGAGGCAATGAATAATACAGTTTTGGGTATCTCTGAAATTCGCGAAACTGTTTCGGAAACGGCGAAAAAGGTTAAACGTCTCGGTGAAACCTCGCAAAAGATTTCGCGCATCGTTAACTTGATTAGTAATTTTGCGGCACAAACTAATCTACTGGCTCTCAACGCCGCAATTGAAGCAGCCCGTGCAGGTGAAGAAGGTCGGGGCTTTAGCGTAGTTGCTGAAGAAGTGCGCGATCTTGCTGAGCAGTCAGCAGCATCAACGGCAGAAATCGAACAGCTTGTTGAAGAAATTCAGGCACAGACTAATGAAGTAGTTGCCGCGATGGAAACTGGTACAGAACAAGTGGTCACAGGTACAAAGCTAGTTCAAAACGCCCGTGAAAAACTAACCCAGATTGCCATGGTAAGTAAGCAAGTAAATGGTATCGTTCGCGAAATTGCGTTTGCTGCGGATAACCAGACTAAAACTTCCGAGAGCATGGGGCAGACCATGCAGAGTATCGCTGCGATCGCCCAAGATACATCGAAGCAGTCTGAAGATGTGGCGCGATCGTTCTCTGAACTATTACAAGTTGCTCAAGACTTACAAGTGAGTGTATCTCAGTTTAAGGTCGCCTAAGTATTAGCGACCCGAAGAGATGCTAGTACGACTAATCAATGACTATATGACTATATTTAGAGAGCATTATGTTACTAAAAGACAAACCAGAAATTCCACCATCTGATGATGGAGAGCAGATTTTAGCAAGTCGCTCCGTCACAAAAATATCCTTTTCAAAGCGTGACTTGCCAATCTCTCAATCACAGAAGTCCAAAGTCCCATTCTGGAAATTACCATCACAAGTTTGGAATAACTTGGGTGTACGCTGGAAATTGTCAATTGTGCTGTTGTTAGCTTCTGGCATACCAGTATTGTTCGTGACGCAAACTCTCGTTAGAGTATCGGAGCAAGCATCACTCAAAGAATTGAAGACTTCCGTACAAGAAAAAGGTTCGTTCTTTGTCTCAGAATATGTGCTTTGGACGAATGCTGAAAGTAGACGCGATGCAGAAGCGATCGCGAAAAGTGTAGAAGATACCAACTTCGATTTGAGCGATGCAACTGAATTAGCGGCAAAACGATCCACCCTACAACCATTATTGCAATTAACTAGCGTGGATGTCGATCCAGAGTCGATTAAAAATATAAAGTTGATTACAGACAGTCGTGGTCGCAGTATTGAAGGGAACATTCTCATTCTAGATGAGGATTTTACTAAGTTTCCACAGCTTGCGAATCAAGAGCAAAAGGAATTAGTCCCGCAAACATACAAGCAGCAAGTAGTTCCGAATAGTAGTAATCTGGCAAATCTCCCGATTGTCAAAAATGCGATCGCTACTGGTAAGCCGATGTATGGCATTGAATTAGTAAAATCAGCCGATTTGCAAGCTTTAGGCTTAGATAAGCAAGCTAATATTGGTATTCGTCCCCAAATCACTCAGGGACTTTCGGAACTCAAACAACCCGCTCCAACTGGAACCTATGAAGTCGAACAAGGTAAATCGGGACTGGTAAGTATGGCAGTATATCCGATTAAAGTCAAAGGGCGTGTGGTGGGAACTGCCGTCGTGGGAGCCTTACTCAATCGAAACTATGGCATCGTTGATAAATTCTCGAAGCGATACAATATGCCCACTGCCACAATTTTCGCTCAAGATTGGCGAGTTGCCACCAACGTTCCTTATGTGGATCCAAACACTAAAATTACCGACAACACTAGAGCAATTGGGACTCGCGCCTCCCGTGAAGTATCTGATGCTGTGCTTCAGCAAGGTCAAGACTATGTTGGCGATACAAACATTGCAGGGGTAAACTACTTAACTTTCTATGCGCCGCTTTACGATCATCAAAAATTAATTAATCCTAATTCCAAGCCAGTGGGAATTGCCTATGTTGGTCGTCCACTATCAGAAGTTCAAGCTCTATTAGCAAATTTGTCAAATACTGGTTATGCGATCGCCATACTTTCAATTGCCGTTGCTAGCGCGATCGGTATTATCATTGCGGGTTCCTTATCTAGTCCATTGCGCCGTTTGTCAAGATTTACTCAACAGATTGGTCGCGGTGAAATGGGAGAACGATTAATTGATAGCGATCGCCGTGATGAAATTGGCACATTGTCACTAGAACTGAATAACATGGCGGAACAGTTAGAAGTTCTAATTGAGGAAAAGCAACAAGAAGCTGAACGCATTGCCGAAGCTAGGCAGGAAGTTGCCCAAACTGAAGCCGAATTGCGTATTCAAGAACAACGCCAAGCTAAAGAGTTGCTTCAAAGACGAGCACTAGAGCTACTGATCGAAGTCGATCCCATTAGCCGAGGTGACTTAACTATTCGGGCAAACGTAACTGAAGACGAAATTGGCACGATCGCTGATTCCTATAACTCCACAATTAGAAACTTGAGAAAGCTAGTACTAGAGGTACAAACAGCTTCACTATCTGTATCTCAAACGGTCTCTCAAAATGAGCAGACGATGCAAAATGTATTGGGTGGAGCGTCGCAACAGGTATCAGCGATCGACCAAGCTCTTGAAAGCATTCATACCTTAGCTGAGTCAATCGCTGGGGTAGAAATGCGTGCTTTGCAAGCAGAAGCGCAAGTGGAATCTGCAAACCAAGTCTTGTTAGAGGGTGACGCAGCGATGAATAGCACCGTTGAAGGTTTTACGGCAATCCGTGAAACTGTATCGGAAACCGCCGAAAAGGTAAAGCAGTTAGGAGAAGCTTCACAGAAAATCTCGAAGGTCGTTAAACTGATTAGTGGATTTGCCAATCAGACAAATATGCTAGCGCTCAACGCCTCGATCGAAGCAGCGCGTGCTGGAGAAGAAGGACAGGGCTTTGGTGTAGTTGCTAATGAGGTACGAGCTTTGGCGCAACGTTCTGCCAAGGCAACTATCGAGATTCGGCAATTAATCGAAGAAATTCAATTGCAGGCTAACGATCTAATTAAGGCAATGACAGTGGGTACACAACAGGTAAATACTGGTTCACAGATTGTTGAAGAGACTCGCCAAAAGCTCAATGACATTTCGGTATCCAGTCAACAAATCAACCAACTTGTACGTGAAATTTCCCAATCCGCTTCTTTGCAATCACAAACCTCTGAGGATGTCAGCCAAACAATTCAAAATGTTGCCGAGATCGCGACTTCTAACTCCAGCTATGCTCAGAACATGAATGTAGCATTTAGCGAGTTATTGAAAGTTGCTCAAGAATTGCAAATCAGCGTATCCCAGTTTAAAGTTAACGCCTCAAGTTAGTACCCAAAGATAAAGCCCAAAGAAGAGAAGCAGGATATATTCATGTACAGCAGCATAGACACTGAAGTTCACGATCAGGCATATCAATTTTTTAAGCAAGAAGCTCCCGAATTTTTGCAAACAATTGAAACTGGCTTGCTCTCTCTCCGCAGCGACCTCAGTACAGGCAATATTCACTCACTCATGCGGGCAGCTCACTCGATCAAAGGTGGATCGGCTAGTCTCAATTTTGAGGGTATTAAGATCATCGCGCATCAACTAGAAGATGTGTTCCGAGCCTTATATCGCTATAAAGGCGAGATTGACGCAGATATTGAGGAATTACTCCTACAAGCCTATGACTGTTTACGCTTACCATTGCTAGAGCAAATTCAAACAGGTCGTTACGATGAGAATACTGCTGTGGCTGCGGCTGAGCCAGTATTTGAAGTGCTAAAACTGTATTTTGGGGATCTCGGCGATGATGTCGAATTGCCGACTGCGGCTGAGTTGGGTGTGGATATTGTCCAAATTGTATTTGATGGCGATGTTCAACAAGGAATCCTGCGGTTACAAAATGTCCTCGCCAATCCTGAAGGTATTCCCGTTACAGGAGAAATTAGAGCGCAGGTAGAAGTCTTTAGCGGGATTGGTGAACTGTTAAATTTGCCAGGATTTACAGCGATCGCCCAAGCGACTTTGCAAGCACTTAATCACAATCCCGAAAATCCAATTTTAGTTGGTAAAGTGGCGACTGCGAATTTTGAATTAGCTCGTGCTGAGGTCTTAGCAGGCGATCGCACTCAAGGCGGAAAACCTACTCCAGAGTTGATCGCGCTCACTCAACTTAGTCAGACCCAAATTAATGCGAGTGTTATAAATTCTAATTCTGAGCACGAAATTTTCAATTTAGACGTTGAAGAATCTAATGATTGGTTGCAATCTTTAGAACAAGAAACAGATAATTCCAACCTGTCAGATATAGATTTGATAATATCTGACCATAATTTATCTGTAGTAGATTCAGTAACAACTTCAGAAAATTTGGAGCTGTTAGATGAAAATGTAAGCACTGAAAATTTTGATGGCTTAAATTTTGATTTATTAGATATAGATATAGATTTAATAGATCAAGATTTTGATATTTTTCCAGAAAATCTAGACAGTCTAAACGATAAAGCAGAAGTAAATATCTTTAATGATTTAGACACAGCTTTTGGCTTGATTGAAGTTGATGAGAACGAGGAGATATTTACTGATATCCCCCAAACTAAACCACAGCAAATAACTCAAGTCAAAACACCACAGAATTTAATATCATCTGAAATATTGGGGGGATCAGATCCAGCAGTTACGCCAGTCAATATTAAGCCATTAAATAATTCAATAGCTGCGTCTGAGAAGGTATTAGTTAATCTCCCAAGCAAAACAACTATTAAGGCTCCTGAAAATACAACTCCCTATATTTCGGAAACAGTAAGAGTTGATTTACCTCGATTAGAAAGATTGAATAATTTTTCTAGTGAATTAGTAACTCAAGAAAATGCTTCGATTTTACAAAATCAACAGCTACAAACCAAAATCGAACGACTTCAAAAACAGTTTAAGGGTTTTGGGAATCTCTCTAAAAATTTGCAAACTTGGCTAGATAAAGCTCAGCGATCGCAAGTTAGAAGCCAAGACATTAATGCTATGTCTATTCTCAATCCCTTCAATCCAAATCCTCTATCCTCTAATTTGCCAAACTCAGCGAATTTATTAGCAGACTTCGATCCATTACAAATGGATTCCTATAGCCGTTTGCATAGCGTAATCCAAGAAGCTCTCGAAGAAATCGCTCAAATGGATGAAGGTATGCGTGACATGACAGCGTTGATGCAACAAACTCAGCAAACTCAACGCCGCAAACAGCAAATCCTCAAACAAGTACGCTACGACCTACTATGGTCTAGGATGTTGCCTTTAGGCGATATTCTCAGCAGCCTGCCGCGCATGGTACGGGAATTGTCTAATAAGTACGATAAGCAGGTCAATCTAAAACTATTTGGGACAGGAACTTTAGTTGATAAATCTGTACTAGAGAAACTCTACGATCCTTTTGTCCATCTAGTTCGTAATGCGTTCGATCATGGAACGGAGTCTACTCAAGATCGTCTCGATCGAGGTAAGCCTGTAATTGCTTCTATTGAAATTCGTGCTTATTATCGAGGTAACCAAACCTATATCGAAGTTAAAGACGATGGTCATGGAATTAACCTTGAAAAAGTAAAAACTAAAGCGATCGCCGTCGGGTTGCTTAAACCCGAACGAGCCGATCTCGTTACCAATGAAGAGATTTATCAGTTCCTGTTTGCACCTAGCTTCTCAACGGCTGATGCTGTTTCTGAGATTTCAGGTCGAGGTATGGGGCTATCAACTGTCCAAGAGCAAGTACGCAGTCTTAAAGGCACGATCGAAATTAAATCGGAACTCGGTCAAGGTACTACCTTTACAATCAAATTGCCACTGACTCTCAGCATTGCAAAGTTATTGATTTTTAGCGTTCAAGATCGGTTACTAGCGATCGCGGTTAATACGCTAATGGGGATCGTCACCGTTGAAGCAAACACAGTTCAGATTATCCAAGGCAAGGAATTTGTCCGTTTTGAGAATCGTCTGATTTCTCTTTATCCCACATCTATATTCGCTGATGGCTATCCTTTACCAATAAAGTCTGTCGAAGCATTAAGTACTGAGTCATTTTCTGAAGAAGATCAAAGAACCCTATTGCTATTGTCCGATGGTAATGAAATATTTGCCCTGCCGATTGATCGGGTAATCAACGAGCAAGAATTAGCAATTAAACCTTTTGGTAAAGCGATCGCCCCACCACCCTATCTCTATGGTTGTACAGTTCTGGGGGATGGAACTCTCGTGCCCGTAATTGATAGTTCCGCCTTACTAACGCTTAAGCCATCTAATAAACCATCAACCTCAGGATTAGCTTCACTGTCTTCTCAACTACCTATATCAGCATTTAAGAAGCCTAAACCACTACAAAGGAAAACGATCCTGATTGTGGATGACTCACTTACGGCTCGCCAAGTACTTTATTTAACTTTAGGGAAGTTTGGATATCAAGTGATTCAAGCAGGTGATGGACGCGAAGCACTTGAACATCTCTCAAGATCGGCAGAAATTCAAGCTGTAGTATGTGATGTAGAAATGCCAAATATGAATGGATTTGAGTTTTTAACTGCCTGTCGAAAAGAACAGCGTTTCGCAGCTATTCCGATTGTCATGTTAACTTCGCGTAGTGGTCAAAAGCATCGAGCAGTTGCCCAGATGCTCGGAGCTTCAGGCTATCTCACTAAGCCTTATCTTGAGCAAGAACTCATTAAAACTATTCAAGGTCTATTGGTATAGGTTGCATTTTGCATTCCCTATCCTAAATTTTTAATTTACTCCTAACCATCATGCTTAGCAATCAAAAAAAAGAAGAAACGCTAAAATTTATTATTTTCTCAATGGGTAATCTCAAGTTAGCATTGGGAATCGATAGTGTGGTTCGGATTATTCCGCTACCAACAATTCATCGAAGTGGAGATAAGTTATTGGGAATAACGACCTATGAAGATCATGAAGTATTGGTAATCGATTTGTATAAAAGGATTTATGGTATTGAGGCAAATATTACTCAAGGATTTCTAGTTATTCTTGGAGGACATAGAAGTTTATATGGGATTACGATCGCCACTTTACCAAATGTTCAAGATATCCCTGTCCAGAGTTTGCAGCCAGTACCAGCCGAATATCGCGATCGCGACACATTAGGGATTTCTAGTCATATGATGCAAGTATCAATCAAAAAATCCGATCCGCAAACAGTATTTTTATTGGATGTAGAATTACTACTAAAAATGGCTAGCAAAAATGTTTCGGCTAAATAAATCCAATTACCAAAAACTAATATGTCAGATTCTGTAGGCAAACCCCTCTCAATACGCGAGCGCTACAATATTTTTGTGGATCGAATAATTATTAATATAGAAAATGGCAAGCTACTCTCAAAAGAGCATGTCTATCGCATTCTTAGCGAAAGTTTAGAATCAGGAACGGGGGAAATATTTGAGAGAGCATTAGAAGAACATGCCAGCGTACTTGAGTCAAACTTTGCTGCCCAGACCGATGAAGTAAAGCAGGCAAAGGCAACTCAAAAACTTCGTGCCATGAAAATCCTCAAGGATGCTTGGGATCAATGGCAAAAGAACTATCAACTTCAGGATACTTGCACTAGAGGTTTACAAACTATTCTCAATGCTGAATCTCACGAGCGTTTAGCTACATTAATTCAAGTTCTCGATCCAAACCACACGCCCGTTTTTGAACGTCAACATATTCAACTCTTAGCGCAATCCCTGCAAAAATCCGCCGAAACTTTGACCGATGACTCGGAAGCATTTGCACTTCGCCAGTTTGCGCTCGGTCTAAATCGCGGCTTAGCATCTTTTGATCTTTTAGAAGGTTCCCTCGTTGGTTGGCTATACGAACCCCAAAGACAGGTGGGATTTGAAAGATCCAAAGTGACAGGACCTTGGCATATCTGGTCACAACAAATTGTTAGCCCTCTCCCCAAAGAGCTATTTGCAGGACAAGCACTCAATCAGTCGGCAGCAGCGATCGCCCAATCACAACGCAGCATTGACGTAAGCGCTTGGGTGGAACTATCGATCCTATTAAGGTATTTACAAAATGGCTTGGTGCGTTGGTTTGACCAGCAACCCTATGATGCTAAAGCTGGGCTACATATGACGGGGATTACCTTTGTAGCTTTCGCCATGATTTGGGGAGAACTCAGTAGTGGATTCCAGCAGTCACGACAACTGCCCGATCGCGAACGCCAAGCTCTAGCTAAGATTTGCTTCCGCATCAGCTTACAAACTTTGCGGACTTTTGCCCAACGCGAGAACTTCCCGCTCTATGGAGGTGTGTTTGCTTCCTTTTCGGGCGAGAGTTTTAGAGAGACGATCAACTATCTCGATCAGCCTCTCAAAGAATCAGAAAATACTCAAGAGAAAGCTCGAATTCTCACAGTTTTAGGCTATTCACAAGCTTGGATGGGGCATCACAATCAAGCGATCGCTCTCCATCAAGAGGCAGTCACTCTTGCCCGTGAAGTAGGCGATCGGCGCTGTGAGATTGCCAATCTCAATCATCTCAGTCGGATTAGTCTCATTCAAAAAGACTTTACTACAAGTGAATCTCAAGCTCAGAGGGCAGTGATTTTAGCCAGACAAAATGGCGATCGCCAAGGTGAAGCAAATGCTCTAGCAAATTTGGGCTATAGCGAGGTAATGATTGCGCGGCAACAGGAATCGGTCACACCTGAAGAATTAGAAACTCCGATTAATCATTTGGAGCGCGGACAAAAACTATCAGAGAAGCTCAACGATCTGCAAAATCAAGCACTTTGTTGGGTGGGACTTGGTGCTGCCTATGTGGCGATTGAGCAGCCAAGTCAAGCTCAAATTGCTTTGGAGCAAGGGTTAGCTCTAACCCAACAGATCGGCGATCGCGATTTACAAGCTCTCAGCCACGCCTATCTAGGAGAAGTTTTTTATCAGCTTAATCAATTAGAATCTGCAACTTATCACGCCTGTTTGGGAATGTACCTATTAGAGCAGCGCCAAAGTAAAGCATGGCAGCAATCTGCTTCTTTAGTTGTGATTTTACAGGGGAAGCTAGGCCCAGAGAAATTCTCTAATCAATTGCAACAGCAGCGATCGCAATTGATCGCTCAAATAGGCGTTGATGGTTTTGACCATCTTCCAAACTTGATTGAACGATATCGACAGGGGTAAAACAGGAGAGGTGATACTTCGTATCACCTCTCCTGTTTTACAGCAATTACCGATCAAACAAACCACAAGAAAAAAATTTAAAAGCCTTGCTTCGCAAGGCTTTTAAATTTTTTTCTTGGTTTGGATTTGAACGCAAAGCGCTGTAAGGTTAATTTTTATTGGCTTGTAAACTTGCGGCAGTTTGACCAAAGAGAATTTTCTTGCTTTCCTCTGTGATTGTTGGTTGATTAGCGAAAGGCTTAGCCTGTTCGTAGGCGCGAATTACCGCAGGACGATCGCCTATCCTTTTGAGCCATGCTTGCAGGTTAGGAAAGTCTTCGATATTTTGTTGTTGATGTTTATGGAGAAGTATCCAAGGATAAGAAGCCATATCTGCGATCGAGTACTCTCCTGCGATATAGCTCTTTCCTTCCAGTTGATGGTTTAAAACTCCATAAAGACGATTGGTTTCCTTGACGTAGCGATCGATCGCATAGGGAATTTTTTCGGGCGCGTATTGAGAAAAGTGATGATTTTGTCCTGCCATTGGACCTAA
>CAIJEA010000741.1 GCA_903819605.1 uncultured cyanobacterium
AGGCGTTGGCAAAACAGAACCAATCCATCCCTATTGCTCACCTTGGTGGAGTTGGATTTTACTAATTCGACCGATTGCTTATTTTTTTGAAATGCGCCCGAATAGCATGGTGGAATTTGTTCATGCAATGGGTAACCCGTTTCTATATTGGCTTAGTGCGATCGCTTTGTTAATCTGCTTAACTTTTTTAATTGTCTCTAAGTTTAGATTTCCGCCCAAGATATTAACTAAGATCCATCCTAAAGAACGATTGCCTCTATTCTGGTTTGCCTTTTATGTGACCGCCAGTTTTCTTGCCCATTGGTTGCCTTGGAGCTTGAGTAAACGTTGCATTTTTTTGTACCATTACATGCCTGCTTCGGTTTTTGCTTTTGCTACCCTTGCGCTGTTGGTGTCATTGATGTGGCGATCGCCTTTACGAGTTGTCAGGGAGATCGGGGCAGGGATTTTTGTGACTGTAGCGATCGCCTTTATTTTTTGGCTACCAATTTATATCGGTTTACCGATCTCCTCTGGCTATTTGCCCATGTTAATGTGGTTGCGTAGCTGGATCTAAAACCCCAAATATCAACAGGAGCAATTCGTGCCGCCTCTAAATATATGGGTTTTGGGAATTCCTTGAGTATGCCCAAAAGCAACGATAGGTTAAGCTAAGTTATCTCCATGTTTGCAGTTCGGGAAATATGCAAAATTTTCGCAATTACTATGAAATCCTCGGTGTACCGAAGACAGCTACTGCTGACGAAATTAAACGCTCCTATCGTAGGTTAGCGCGTAAATATCATCCCGACCTCAATCCTGGAGACAAGGCAGCAGAGGAACGCTTCAAAGATATAGGCGAAGCCTATGAAGTACTTTCGGATACTACCAAGCGACAACAATACGATCGCTTTGGACAATATTGGAAACAAGGCGGCTTTCAAGGTCAGGGAGGACGACCTCCTTCTGCTCGCGAACAGTATAAGCCAGACTTTGAGCAGGGCTACACGGGTGATGTTGACTTTAGCCAATATAACGATTTCCAAGAATTTGTCGATCAACTATTGGGAAAATTCCGAACGAACGAACGCGCCCAAGACACAGGCGGTCAATCTTCCTCTTCTTCCTATCGCAGTACCACCCAAGCACCGCCTCGTCCTACACCACGAAGAGATTCTGAAGCTTTATTAGAACTTCCTCTGGAACGAGCCTATGTTGGTGGTCGCGAGCGTATTCGCCTCGAAGATGGGCGATCGCTTGAGGTGAATATGCCCGCAGGAGTTCTTTCTGGTCAAAGAATTAGACTCAAGGGTCAAGGTGCATCTGGTGGCGATCTCTATCTCAAAATCACTCTCAAACCCCATACATTTTTTACCCTCGAAGGTTCCGATATTCGCTGTCAATTGCCAATTTCACCAAGCGAATCAGTTCTCGGTGTACAAGTAGAAGTTCCAACCTTAAGTGGTCTCGTAAAGCTAACAATCCCGCCTGCGGTGAAGTCTGGGCAACAATTACGCCTCTCTGGAAAAGGCTTCCCAAAAGATGGCAGAACCTTTGGCGATCAGTATGTGGAAGTCCAGATCGTAGTTCCCAAAACTCCCAGCAAGCGCGAACGCGAGCTATACGAGCAGTTACTGGAAATCCAATCCTTCGATCCGCGAGAAAATCTACCTAAAAAATAAACCTCAGGGCGGCGCTTTGCACCGCCCTAATTAATATCTACATATCAAATACTGTAATGTCTACTGTTATCTATATCAATCAAGCCTGTATTGAGTCACTCGATATCACTCCCGCTAAAATTGCGATCGAGAAGTTATTAGCGAATTGGGATGAAATAGCGGAAGGCGATCGCCAATTTCAAATCGAACTTGTATGGGATAAGGAAGATGGCGACCCTCGCGAATTATCAGAAATCTCCGAAGTCCGTCTCTGGTTTGTACGTCTCGATGCGACCTATCCTTGGTTTAGCTATCTCCTCGATTGGCGTTTAGAACTCAGTCGCTATGCCGCGATGCTAGTTCCCCACGAGTTTAAGCGCGAAGGTGATGGCTATGTATTGCAATACAATCCTGAGGCATTGGAGATTTTTGTAATGCAGAAGGTCTTCACAATCTCTCTCTGGCTCAAGTCACGCGGCATTGAAAGCACAGCCAAGTTACAGCAAATGACTCAAAGTCTAGGCTACGAAATCGATTCGGCATTTTTTAACCTTTTATAGGATCAATATGTCACAACGGTTAATCATTCATCAATTTGGACCAATTGCGGACATCGATATTGAGGTAAAAGATATCCTTGTGTTCATAGGTTCTCAAGCTAGTGGCAAGAGTACCGTTAGTAAAGCCATCTTCTTTTTCAAATCTTTGAAAGATGACTTATACCGATACTACCTTGATTGTTATAACCAAAATAAATTTGATAACTCTATTTCTAATTTTGCTAAACTTGCAAAACAAAAATTTATAAAAATTTATGGCTCCGTGCAGCAATCTCCTGACATGAGACTGGAGTACGACTATCGTAATGGAATCAAGATTTATATTTATCACTCTCAAGATAATCCTCAAGATAATCGATTTGTGAATATTGAATTCAGTGAAAAATTTACAAATAAATTTAAGAAGATAATGAATAAATTTGAGGATTTGTATGATGAGTTACATCCAAATCCCTATGTTTTTCCTTCATCACGAGAAATAAGTATGATCAAATCAAGAGAAGCTGCTTTATTTGAATATACTGGGACTGAACTTAATTGGCTTTTTCGTGACGACAGAGATATCGTATTTTTGCCTGCTGGAAGAAGTTTAATCACAACTCTATCCCAACAGAGATATAACATTGATATGGGAGATGAATCACTATCTAATGGAGAAATAGAATCAGATGGATTAACGAAGCTTGATTACCTGATGCAAAATTTTATTGCTCGTATCGATCAAGCTAAACCAATCTTTGAACAAGGACTAGATAAATTAATTGAACAACATATTTCTGATAGTGATTCTAATTCTATTCAAACTATTAATCTTGCTCAAAATTTAATCAATCTGATTTTGCGAGGTTCTTATAGTTCTTTTAAGGGTATTGAAAGAATTGACTTTGCAGATGGGAAAAGTACTTTAATAAATTTCGCCTCATCTGGACAGCAAGAAGTTGTTTGGATCTTATTGCTTATTGTACTTTTAATTCTTAATAATCGCAAAGTATTCCTAGTTGTAGAGGAACCTGAAGCGCATCTTTTTCCTGTAGCTCAAAAGCAAATCATTGATCTAATTGCACTTTTAGCAAATCAAAATGACAACCAAATTCTTTTAACAACTCATAGTCCTTACATTCTTTCTTCTTTTAATAATTTGCTATATGCTCATAAAATAGGCATGGATAAAGTCGAAGAAGTCACCGCAGTTGTAGATCCTCACTTGTGGATTAGATCTAGCAGATTAGATGCCTATATCTTAGAAGATGGGACTGCTCGAACAATTGTCGATCGCGAAATGGGACTAATTCAATCAGCCGAAATCGATAGAGCCTCAAACATTATCGTTGATACCTTTAATCAACTGTTTGATCTTGAGGACTAAGGCATGAAGTTAAACTGTCAAGAGTTTCAGGAAAATTATTCTAGTTGTACAGTCTGCCAGCAAGGTATAGAAATTCCAGCATTTGATAAGAAGAATAAGAAGATAAAATATATTCTTCAGAATCCATCTAGAAGAAAAGTATGTAAAGTACAAATTGATGACTGCGTAATTACCAGTCAAACCCAAAGGAAGTGCGATTATCTCATGATAGTTTGTGAGTCTAAATTGTCAAATCAGCCTGAATCAGTCGATTTATACTTTATTGAATTAAAAGGTCGAGATTTAATGTCTGCTGTAGAGCAACTAACTGAGACAATTAAATATTTTCAATCTGAAAAATATAAGTTTACTGGAAAAGTCTTTGCAAGAGCGGTTGTCACCCGAGTTCATATACCTACATCATCTATTGATACTGATGCGCGAGTACTATCACTAAGAAAGTTGCTGAGGAAACTTGGTGGAGATTTTGCCTATGGCTCAGTACAATTTGAGAAAGATCGCATCTAATCATTATGTGTACAGCGCTAAAGCCATCATCCCTTCTCCCCAAAGGAATGCGAATCCAACAAATCAACCATCTCACGCTCTTTAAATTTACGGATGAACTAGGCGATCGCCTCCAAACCCTGCTCGACAAGAAAAGGGCAGATACACTTACCGCCACAGAAAATCTTGAGCTAGAAGCGATCGGAGTAATTCTACGGCTTCGAGAAATAACTCTTTTGATAAAGTGCCGTCTCTAACTTTGTACCACCAATGAAAGCTACAGTTATATTTTTACCGACTTATTCTCCTGATTTTAACCCGATTGAATTGTTGTGGTCTAAGTTGAAAGCCTTCATTCGTAAGCATAAACCACGTTCTCGTGAAGCTTTAGATAATGTAGTTGCTCAATCTTTTTTAGGTGTTATTTGCTTGTTGTAATTGCACCTAAGCGATCGCCAAAAGGAAAAAATCTAATAGTCGCTTTACCGATGACATTCTCTTTTGGTAAAAATCCCCAAATGTGAGAATCATTGCTGTGATTGCGATTGTCACCCATCATCCAATAATTACCTTTTGGTACAACCACTTCACGCATCATATATTTAGGAGATTCTGCAATATATGGCTCATCGATCGCTTCCCCATTGCGATAGACTTTTCCACCACGTACCGCAATGCGATCGCCTTCGATGCCAATTAAGCGCTTGATGTATGCCTTACTCGTATCATCAATCGCAGGAGATTTTGGGGGATAGAAGATTAAAATATCGCCATGTTGTGGTTCTTGCCAATGTTGAGAGATTTTATCAACGAGAATGCGATCGCCCACTTGCAAAGTTGGCTCCATTGAGCCAGATGGAATAAATCGCGGTTCGACAATATAAGCTCTAAGAAAGAAAGCGATAACAAGGGCAACAACAAAAATGCGAATGGTTTCACTATGTTGTTGCCACCAAGATTTGATAGGAACTTGAGGATCGATCTTGCTTTCTATAGACATGAACTCAATATTTATTTGTATTTATTTCTACTCCCTCTCCTGCGGGAGAGGGTTGGGCTGAGGGGCTAATTATATTTCGGAACGTTTAAGTTACCAGCCCGATTGTCAAAGGGCCAATATCGAAACATGGCACGTCCGACCAGATTTTCCTCTGGCATAAATCCCCATGCATGGGAATCTAGACTATTGTTGCGGTTATCACCCATCACCCAATACTTACCATTTGGAACGGTGAAAAATTGATGATGATCTTTGCCTGATTGAACATTGTCGGGACGGAAGCAATTGGGACAGAGAGCGTCGTCTTGGGTAGGCAAAGTATAGTTTGGTGGCTGAGCGATATATGGCTCATTTAAGGGAGCATCATTTACAAACACTTTGCCATCATGAATACTAATGCGATCGCCTGGCAACCCAATTACGCGCTTGATATAAACCTTAGATGCATCAGGAACAACAGGATTATTCGGCGGATTGAACACCACAATTTCGCCGCGTTCTGGCTTACGCCAACGAAAGGAAAGCTTGTCAATAATTAGGCGATCGTCAATTAATAAAGTTGGCTCCATGGAGCTTGAGGGAATAAATCGTGGCTCAGCTACAAATATGCGAACCCCTACAGCCAACAAAATTGCTACCGTAACCGTTGGTAAATTGTCGGCTAAGAAATTTTTGATGGAATTTTGTTTCTCAGGCACGGGTGGAGCGTGCTTGGGGTCGGATGGAGGATTATTTGGGCGATCGCTTGAATTTTCAGAGGACATAGAAATGCTCGCGGGATATGTATTTATCTTAAAGCCTGCTTACAGGATTTTAGGATACAGGGTATTTAGCACCCGCATATCCTATTTTTTCAGCGCACTGGGAACCTCGATGATCGAATCGCCAGACAGGTTAAATTCCTGATGAATTAGTTTAAGTGCTTCTTCGGCTTGGTGATCGCGCACCACACAGCTAACTTTAATCTCGGAGGTAGCGATCATCTCAATATTAATACCTGTATCGGCGAGAGCACTAAACATTCTTGCCGCGATCCCTGACTGATGGATCATGCCCGAACCAACAATGCTAACTTTACTGATGCCACTATCACAGGATACTTCCCCATAACCCAAGGTTGTGGCGACCTGATTGAGTGCAGTTTCAGCTTTGGTCATATCCGCGATCGCCACGGTAAAAGCAATTTCGTTGACATCGCGATCTGATTGCGACTGGACGATCATGTCCAAACTAATATTTTGCTCGGACAACTGTTCAAAGATTTTTGCTGCCATCCCAGGGCGATCGGGTACTTTCTGGACGGCGATTCTAGCGCGATTACGATCTAGGGCAACACCGCGTACTGAGGGACTTTTTTCAGAATTTTCGGTTAGACCGATATTACGTTGATGCAATTGCACTGGGACTTCAAAAGTTTTTTGAATTGCCGCGATCGCCGTTTCGCCATCAGACGCATTAATTACACAACTGATCTTGATCTCTGAAGTTGAGATCATTTGAATATTAATATTTGATGCAGCTAAAGCAGAAAACATTTGGGCAGCAACTCCTGGTCGCCCAATCATACCTACACCGATAATGCTGATTTTGGCAACGTTAGTATCAACGGCGATCGAACTTGCGCCAATTTCAAGGCTGCGTGTAACTACTTCAGCCAGATGCAATTGATCTTTCGGAACCGTGAAGGCGATGTCGTTCACGCCCTCAGTTTCTTGCACTGCTTGAATAATTAAATCAACATTAATCCCTTTCTCGGCAAGAGATTTAAATAATTGAGATGCGATCCCAGGGCGATCGGGGACTTGTAATAAGGCGATTTTGGCTTGATCGTAGTCAATGGAGCCAGCTTCGACAAAGCGATTAACTTCTAAGGTCTCAAGGCTACCCGTGCCAATACGCGGCGAAGTGATCACCGTGCCAGCATCATCGAGCCAACTAGATCGCACACACATTTGTACGCCAAAGTTGCGGGCAATTTCCACAGAGCGCGGATGTAAAACCTTTGCCCCCAAACTGGCAAGCTCTAACATTTCGTCGCAAGTAATTTCAGCTAGCATTTGTGCTTTTGGGACAATGCGGGGATCGGTGGTCAAGATGCCAGGCACATCGGTATAAATTTCACAAATATCTGCTTCGATCGCCGCCGCGATCGCCACTGCTGAAGTATCGGAACCACCACGACCTAAAGTCGTAACTTCATTAGTTGGCAAGCCCGTCTTCTCGTCAATTGCTACGCCTTGAAATCCTGCAATTACGACAACTTTGCCGAGAGCAAGGGCAGCTTTGATTTGGACTGGTTCCACATACAAAATTCTAGCGCGAGTATGAATTGGCTCGGTGACTACCCGAACTTGAGTACCATTCATGGCGATCGCTGGTTGCCCCACTGCTTGTAAAGCCATACTAAGCAAAGCGATCGTTACCTGTTCCCCTGTTGCCAAGAGCAAATCAATTTCGCGCTCTTTTGCAGCAATCTCATCAAAAGTTTGTGCATGTGTTGTTGATACAGATTCAGCTAGGGCAACTAGACCATCCGTAGTTTTACCCATAGCCGAAACTACGACCACGACTTGATTGCCAGCATCAACTGTCCGCTTAATGCGATCGCGTACTGCTTTAATGCGATCGGCATCGGCTACGGAGGAGCCACCATATTTTTGAACTATTAACGCCATTCGTTAGAGAAATTTTAAGCCTGAGAGAATTTATTGCGATGTTTTGCCAAAGAAACTCAGTATTAAACCCAGTTTTGAGTTAACTAAGTCAAAGCATTACAGCCTATCTATCATACATTTCCTAAGTCATTGGGAATAATTAAAAAACAGAGTCAAAAACCTTGGCGCACGCTGCGCGTGCGCCAAAGTTTTTTTGGTTTTATCTAGCTACTTATACCGACATAAAACCCAGAAGAG
>CAIJEA010000742.1 GCA_903819605.1 uncultured cyanobacterium
AAAAATAGATTCTTTATTAAATTACAGAACCTTTGCGGATTTCTATATATGAAAATACAGAGATTAATTTGGGAATAGTTAGGGATAGATTCAAATATCGATTACAGTTACTTTTTCGAGAGTGAAGGACTTAGGGCTATTTTTTCTTGAGCAGTATTTCCTTCCAATTCTAACAAGACAACACAAGCATGATCAACCTTACGCGATAACTCTATTAAATACCTGCTCCATCAAGAAATTCTTGAATGAGATAATTTGAAGAGTCAATCGAGTTATGTCTTTCTAAATCTTGGAGATTAATATCAGAATCAATCTTGAATCTTGCAGATAAATAAATTGATGGAGTCAGAGGCTCGTAGACTTTAACCCCATGTCTAATTTTGGTGATCTCATCTTCTAAAGATTTAATCCTTTCAAATAGAGCTTTAATTGCTTCTGCTTCAGGATCGGGTAAATGTTCGCGATTAGTTTGCTGGTCTGTATCTTTGATAGATTGACCACGATGGCGTACGATTCTCGCGGGAATTCCTACAACCGTGCAGTCATCGGGGACATTCCGTAAAACAATTGAGCCAGCTCCAATATTGACGCGATCCCCAATGGCTATATTTCCCAAAATTTTTGCTCCTGCTCCCACGACAATCTCTCGACCGAGAGTGGGATGTCTTTTCCCTGTTTCTTTACCTGTGCCACCAAGGGTAACTCCTTGGTAAATCGTGACATATTCTCCAATGATTGCAGTCTCCCCAATAACTACACCCATGCCATGATCGATAAAAACCCCTCTTCCAATTTGAGCGCTAGGATGGATTTCAACCCCTGTAAAAAGACGGGCAAGGTTAGAAATCAAGCGTGGCAATAAGGGGATTTTGATTTGTTGGATGCGATGGGCAATCCGATGAAAAACTAAGGCGTGCCAACCGGGATAGCAAAGGAAAACCTCCAGCCAGTTACGAGCCGCAGGATCCCGCTCAAAGATAACTTGAAAGTCAGTGACAATAGTATTCCACATAAATTTAGGCAATAGCAGGTAGTTAATAGCAGTGAAAGATATGGGTATAAAGGCTTGTGATTAGAGCTAGATGGAGATCGCTTAAGGAATATTTAGACAGCTAAATTAAATACGGTATTCCTACCAAGATACCGTATTTAATACCATACAATACTTTCTGATTCATTACAAACAAAATCTACGGCTTGCCGACTGAGGAAATGAGTTATGACTACTTTTTGTTATGTCTTCTAGATTACTTGACTTTTATTATTGATTCACCATAATCTACTATAAACACGGTAAAATACCGTAGATTAATTTTTTGATAATTACATTTAATCGTGACTTCAGCCTTAGAGGTTGACAATAATTATGCTCAAAGATGCTCAAGGACTTAATATAACCACTGTTTCTAAAATAGCGATCGCTGCGATTAATCAATATACAGAACAGTGTTTATGCTATGGCAATCAAGCTGAGTCGAGCATCTTGGCAGCAGTTGCAGCAGATTCTCAATCTGTGTTGGCAAATACCTTTGCGGCGGCGTATTATCTCACCCAAGAAAATGCCAGTGATGCTCAGCAAGCCATTCCCTATTTAGAACAAGCGAAAAATCATGTTGCAAAAGCCAATGAACGCGAAAGATTACATTTTTTAGCAGCGGAAGCATGGGCTCAGAAAAAAATAGATCAGGCGATCGCCTATTGCGAAGAAATAGTTACTCGCTATCCTCAAGATTTGTTAGCGGTGCAGCAGGGACAATATCATTACTTTTATGTGGGTGACAAATCGGGTTTAACTTGCATTGCTGGTAGCGTACTCAATGCCAATGCGGGCAATCATTATTTAATGGGAATGCTTGCTTTTGGGCTTGAACAAAGCGATCGCCTCGATGAAGCAGAACGCATCGCCAGATTTGCTCTAGATATCAATCGCCACGATCCTTGGGCGCAACATGCCGTTGCCCATGTGATGGAAACTCGCGGACGTTATCAAGAGGGTATTGAATGGATGGAAAGTTTTGCTGATACATGGGAAAATTGCAATTCGATGATTTATACCCATAATTGGTGGCATATTGCACTTTTCTATCTATCACAAGGTGAGATTAATCGGGTTTTATCTATTTACGATCATCATGTTTGGGGTAAGGCGCGTAAATCAACTCCCAAGGATCAAGTAGGAGCAATTTCCCTATTGCTGCGTTTAGAACTATTAGGAATTGATGTCGGTCAGCGCTGGCAACAAATTGCTCCATTCCTGCGCGATCGCCTCCATGAACATGCACTTCCCTTTCAAGATTTGCACTATATCTATGCTCTTGCTCGTGCTAATCGTCTTGACTTTGCGAGAGAAATGCTCTTTAGCATGGAAGCCTATGCCTATAGAGTCCAACCCTACTTACAAAAGACTTGGCAAGAAGTAGCTCTACCTGCGGCTAGGGGTCTCATCGCCTATGCGCTCTATGACTGGAGAAAAACTACTAAAGAATTAAAGCCCGTGCTACATCGCTTGCATGAGGTGGGCGGTAGTAATACGCAAAGAAAGCTATTTGTGCAGATTTATGAAGATGCCCATCGCGAAGCATTGATCCAGCAGGATCGTTACTCGCGTTATCACCATTCTCAAGCGATCGCCTCATAGCCTAACTGCATAGCTGCATCAAAAGTAACAGCAATAGGTTCATAATCCTGTGCTGTTACTTTTGCATATCGCTTTACTTGAGCCATTGACATTGCTGCTTGCAAATCTGGATCGGGATTGAATAAAGTATTTTGCGACCGTACGATTAAACTTGGTTCTAAACGTGATGATACAGCGATTGGAGGCATAGGCGATCGCATTGATTCAATAATTCGCAAGGATTGTCTTAATTCAGGGAATTGGCATAGTTCCGCATCCATAACCACGCTATCAATAGCAGCGCAGTCCGCTAATCCATTAGCAATCCACTGAAGCGATCGCTGATGGGAACCAGATTGTTGAACATGGCTAAAATAAGATGTTTCTTGGTGATGTAAGTGTTGTAATAAGCGATAACGCAACAGATTGTATCCACTATTAGAACCGCGATCGTTATAACAAAATCTTGTTCCTGCCAAATCCTCAAATCGCTTAAAATTACTAGCTGCATTCACAACAAGATCTGCGAAGTAAATGGGTTGATTTTCATAGCGATCGCCTAACATCACAGGCGCAGCTAATAACTGCAATGGGTTTACTGCAATGCGATTATGGCGAATTAGAGGAAGTCCGCAGATAAACATGAGATCCCATTGATCATTCTGTAATAGCTGATCATCAAGTGGGTCAGTTGTTGCTTCTATTAATTCTATCGTCAGCTTACAGTTGCGAGAAATAGCCTCGGTAATCGCTTGGTAATACCAAAATAAATTTGGTGATAGATAAGAAACAGATTTGAGAATCATAGATTTTCACAAAAATCATTATCGTAGTACAAACGAAAATATATAGCAAAGAAAGGGGCGTTGCACCAGCAATTCTCATTATGGAAAATTAACAGGTATTAGGAGGAGGAAGAAGCTCTAAGGCATAAGGTAACGAGTCAAAGCACGAAGGTCATCAAAAAATGTCTTACGAGTGGGTAAATGGGAGCGAATAAGCTGATACTTGAGATCAAGCAATTCGAGCAGGGTATGAAAAGTTTACTAAGAATGAAGCCGCGCATCGCGCGGCTTCAGATGTTTTAAATTCCGTTTTCGTTAGTTTTGATTAGAAAAGGAAAGTAGTACGCAGAGTGAAGCCCCAAATTGGCAATGGTGTACCTTGATCGGGATTGAGAATTACATAGATATCAGGGGTAAGACTGATGTACTTATCAAACCTGTGTGTATAAAAAGTCTCGATAATCCAAGGTGTATTCAAGTCTTTTTGACCACCATTAGTACTGTTTACAAAGGGAGGAATACCTACAAGAATACCAGCATGGTTACCTTCCTTAAATAGATCGAAAAAGCCTAAACTTAAAGCTGCATTCAGAATATTTGATGTTGCACCATTAGTTAAATTAGTTGCAGCAGTAGTTGAGAACCATCCACCAAAACCAACTTTATCGAATATTCTCCAATCAAACTGTCCGCCGAAACTATCAGCAACAGTAGGAGTAGTTACACCAAATGGCGCAGAGGCAAGACCAGTTCCAGTTGGTCCTGAAAAGCTTACTAATCCAGCATTATCAGCATCGTTAAGTAGTCCACTCCAGTACTTGTGAATAAAGTTGAGAGATAAACCAAACCGATCCGAAGGCTTAAAGGTAAGTTGCGTTGCGATCGTGCTGTTCCCTCCAAATAGTCCAAAATTAGCAGAAGAACCAGCGGACAAATTAGATAAAGCATTATTAGCAGCAGGAGTAGATGAAGTTTTGTTAGCTTGTCCAGCAGCACCAAAATAAGCAGCATGTAACTGCAATTGATCGCTAAAGCGGTAGGCTGCACCAATGCCAATATCTGTAAATCCAGGGCGAAAGATTACAGGATTAAACAAGCCATAGGCTGTAACTGGGGCGGAAGGACCAGAACGTAAGGGACTAAGGTAAGGGAAGAAGTCAAAGGGCTGCAACCCATAAGCCGAAAGCCAAATCGTAGCTTGATCGCCTACTGGAAAACGATAGTAGAGACGAGCAACACTAAGACTTCCAGTAGCAGTAGTACTTGTAGAACTGTCAGCGGAAAAGTTAGCCAGATTAGAGTTCGCCGCCACAAAAGCCGCACTACTGTTAGATGACTTACCACCAATAAAACTCGCAACTGAAGGGGCATTACTTGCGCCTAATGACAAACTTAACAAGTCTTTGCCAGAAAAACTTGTGTTAAGATTAAGGACGACTGAATAACTATAGAGCACGTTAGTAGTTCTATTAGTACCATCAGTTCTATTACTGCTACTACTTAATGCACCAAGCAAGAAATTTGCGGAACCAGTTAGTTTGGTAGTAGTCGAAAACTGTTGATTTTGCAGTATATCGGTTTTGGCTTCAAGCGAATCTACCCTTCCTCTCAGGTTAGCTAGTTCAGATGCAAACTGATCTTGTAGTTTTTGTAAAGTGGCGAGATCGTCCTTATTGATTTTATCAGCAAGTCCAGCAGCAGTAATCTCATTAACCTTGTCCAAAGCAGCATTCAAAGCGGCGGCAAACTCGAAACGGGTGATAGGTTTATCACCACGAAACAAGGAGCTATTAGGATAGCCAGCGATGACTCCATAGCGCTCAACTAATGATTGCAAGGCTGTAAAGGCCCAATCTGTTGGTCTAACATCGCTGAATTGCGAAACAGAAGTAAGTGCTGCCAATTGAGAGTTCTGAGATGGTAAACTCACAGTTGGATCTGACAACTGACTAACTGGAGCGACTCCCGTATCTTGAACAGATGGAGGCAATGGCGATTCTAATCCATTTCCCGATACATTTATTACATCATCAACCTTTACAGATGCACTAGAAGATGAAGGGGAATCTACTCTTTTCTGGATTTCATTAGCACTGACTGACGATGTGCTGGCGATTGCTGCTAATAAAAGATACGGGAAAGATAACGCAATAGTTTGCGAAGCCCTGAACATTATGATTTCTCCTCACATAGAGATTAAACAGATACAAACAAAAAAGATGGAATTCCCGAACTTCAAAAAAATATTTTCAACATCGAGTATTAACTCTAGATATATTCTTTATGTCGAATCTACAATCTTTTTTGAGTAAACTAAATTTAAAATACGGTAATTACATGTGTATACCGTAGTATTAATCAAGTATTACATGTATATGTACTAAAAGCAATGCTTTTGGTTAATTAGAACAGATAAATAAAAATCCTAAGGATCATCAGTTCTAAAGTAGATAGGACTTACACGAAAGAACGAAAAAGAACGAAGCGGAGAAGCAATTGATGAATTACTTCTCCGCTGAAATGCTAGCTTCAAGTCATTTTTGCGAAAGTCCTAGTAGATATTTATCGGATCTCAAAGCCAAGATTGTGTAGTACTTCTGTTAAGCGATCGCGACCACCGAGAGCCTCTGCATTTGCAATTCTCGCTGTGGAGTGGGTTGACCAATCAGCATTAACGCCTGTTTGTTGTTGCTGATAGAAATCAGTCATAATCCGATCGTATTCAGCGATCGCATCGGCTTGATTTCCTATAGAATAGCCTTCGCGATGGAGCACTGCTGATTGACCTAAACGGGGTTTGACTGCGGGAATATTTTCTGGATCGGGATAGCCGACACTGAGACCAAATACAGGAAATACTAGGGGCGGTAAGTTAAGTTCCTTCGCTACAGCTTCAGGATTATTGCGAATTGCGCCAACATAGACAGTGCCTAAACCAAGAGACTCGGCAGCAACTACAGCATTCTGGGCAGCCAGAGAAGCATCGATCGCGCCAGTTAGGAATGTCTCTAAATAATCTAATCCTTCAGATGTCGATTTTCGCGAATCGGCAATATGTCTCGCCCGTGATAAATCTGCAAGCCATACTAAAAATAAGGGAACTTGACGAATATGGGCTTGATTGCGAGCTAATACAGATAATCGATCCTTCCGTGCTTGATCTTCAACTGCAACTACACTCCATAACTGCAAATTTGAAGAACTTGCGGCGGATTGAGCAGCAGCGATTAGAGTTTCTAAAGTTCCTTTTGGCAAGGGCTTAGACAAGTAAGAGCGAACTGAGCGATGGGTTAATAGAGCATTAACAAGATCGTTCCAGAGAAAGTCATCGGGGAAAGAGCTACCGTAGCGATCGTGTAAAAGAGTAATTGGATTAACTTGTGTTGCGGTCATAGCGATGTCTCATGAAATGTTTGCGAGATTTAAAGATGACTGTTCAGGAATGAGGTTACTTTTCTTATGTTTAATCATGGCGATCGCCTCGACTAAATCCTGTAAAGCAGTTTGCAATCTTAGAGTAATTGCAATATCAACGGTAGCTCCTGAAGTTGATTGATGGAGTCGATCTTCTACAGCAAAAACACTTTTCAAGATATTAGTTGCTCCCAATTCCGCTAAGACAGGCTTGAGAGAGTAGTCGATCGCTAATGAATGCGCGATCGTATTGCTGGTTGCCAAGGGCAAAATTACTTTCTGAGCTAAAATCCCTCTAGGAAGTAAATCGAGAAATGATTTTAGTAAACCTGTATAAGCAGCTTTGGCTATTGGGCTAGCAATAATCAAACCATCCGCATCCTCAATTAACTTTTTGGGATAGTTCAAAGCAGGACTAGAATAGCGCCCAAAAGCGAGATCTTCAGCCAATAAATTCCTAACAAGTAAGGTGCTAACTTTTATTTTAGGAATTTCCAACTTTTTCTCTGGTTGGTTATCCAACAAGTCTTTAGTATAGTCTAGAAGTATATGCGCTTTACATGGATGGGTAGGACTGCCACCAATCAACAAAATACGGGTCATGAAATCATCCTTTGCTTAATTTGCTGGTTAGGATGTGCGACGCACATCCTAAAGATAAGTTTATGCCGCATGGGCATAGACTTGTGGAACGGGTTCTACTGTCATTACTCTTGTACGAATCTTGTCCACTAAAGCCGCAAATTCAGCACTGCCACGGGGTCTTGGGCGTGGGAGATCGATCCGTAAGTCTAGTCCAATCTGTCCATGCTCAATTAGGATCAGGCGATCGCTCAGAGCCACCGCTTCCTCGACATCATGGGTAATCAATAGGGTGGTAAACTTCTGCTCTAGCCATAGATTTTCTAATAGATTCTGCATCTCAATGCGAGTCAAAGCATCTAATGCGCCAAGAGGTTCATCTAAAAGCATCAACCGCGGTTCGCTGACCAAAGCGCGAGCAAGAGCAACCCGTTGTTTTTGTCCGCCTGAGAGAATTGAAGGAAATTCAGCAGCCCGATCGCCTAAGCCAACTTGAGATAACGCCCATCGCGCTCGACTGCGAGATTCTTTCTCTAATCCTAGGGCAACATTTTGATAGACACGCTTCCAAGGTAATAGTCTCGGTTCTTGGAACATGACTCTAGCAATTGGATTGATACCTTTTACTGGCTTATCATCAACCCAGAGCGAACCTCCATTTGGTGTAGATAAACCTGCGATTGCTCTCAAAAGAGTACTTTTACCGCAACCACTACGCCCAACAATAGCCACAAATTCACCTGCTTTAATTTCAAGCTTTAATCCTTGTAAAACATGGGTATTACCAAAGCTTTTCCAGAGGTTATCAATATTTAGGCTTACGCCTCTATGGTTATTTGACATAACAACTCCATTTATAAATTATTTACTTAACGACAGACAATATTCAAATAGATTCAACGAGTTAAAAAAATGCTTAAACAACTTTTACTTTCTGATAGTTGGGATGCCAATTTAAGCACCATGCTTCCAAAGCTCTAACGATAATATCGGCTAACTTCCCAAAGGAGGCATAGATTAAAATGCTGAATACTACTACGTCAGTTTGCATAAACTCTCTAGCACTAGTTGCCATGTAGCCAATTCCTGAATCCGCAGCGATCGTCTCGGCAACAATCAATGAGAGCCACATAATTCCCAAAGAAAAGCGCACACCAACTAAAATTGAAGGTAATGCGCCTGGGAGAATAATATGCCAGAAAAGCTGAGCGGGATTCAGTCCATAGACTTTGCCCATTTCGATTAAGCCGCTATCAATGCTACGAATGCCATGAAATGTATTGATGTAGATTGGAAAGAGCACGCCACTAGAAACGAGAAATAACTTAGCTTCTTCTCCAATTCCAAACCATAGAATTACGAGGGGAATTAACGCCAGATTAGGGATATTTCGCCACATTTGCAATGTGGTATCGAGAATCTTCTCAGAAACAACGAATAGTCCATTTAACAATCCTAGAACTAAACCAATACTTCCACCGATCGCAAATCCCGTTAAGGCTCGTGAAGCACTGATTTTAAAGTTTGTAGCGAGTTCACCAGATTGAGCGAGTTTTATCGCAGCACTAATAACAGTTGTCGGTGCTGGCAAAATGCGCGTTGAAAGCCAACCAAACTGAACTGCCAGTTGCCAAATTATCACCAAAAAGATTGGGAATAGCCAAGGAACTAAAGCATCGAAGACTCTTTTTACTTGAGCGATCGCTCTACTTGTAGAACTTTGTTTTGCTCGATAGGGGGGGTTAGACGATGGGGAGGTATATTGCATAGTGATAATGGTCTTTAAAGTCTACTGAAACACGACCTAATCACGACTTACAAAGCTATGGGAAACCTGTATTTTGATGTGTCGCAGTTATTATGGGTATTCAATCTACGGTTTTATCATGTAGTTACCGTAGAATATAAAACTTAGTATGTCACTAGGTGTCAAAAAAATCAATCTTTTTCGTTGATAAATGTGAAACTTTGCACTATGTAACAAACGTTCTACAGGTAGAAGCTAGTCTATGTAAGCTTTTTGGTTATTTCGCTGCATAATAATCAAAACCCAGAAGCGAGTGGCGGTGCTTTGCGCCGCCACTC
>CAIJEA010000743.1 GCA_903819605.1 uncultured cyanobacterium
CAATCCCTCACCAATACGTCCTATACATTGCACACCTTCTGCTCCTGATTTACTGACAATTTCACCATTGGTTAAGCGCATCAATTCGGTATCAAATTGTCCATCACCAGCAACCATATCAGGATGTCGGGTCATAGCACGTGTAATTCGTTCTGGGTGCAATTGGTCATGGGCAGAGAGTAGAGCATAGAGATGCGCTAGTTGACCGATTTCTAAGAGATAAGTCGGCACACCGCAATCATCATGGGCACAGATAAACTCTGCGGCTGGCATATGTAAGAGATCTGCCATCGTGTTGAGCGCAAGTTTCTGCACAGGATGATTACGATCCATATAAGAGGAGATTTGCCAACCTTGCTGTTTGCAGATAGCAATCATGCCTGCGTGTTTGCCAGAACAATTATGCTGAAGGGGACTTTTTTTGTGCTCAGGGATTGGGCATTGCAAAGCACTTGGCTCGACATCGCAACGCCAAAGAATACTGAAAACTTGTCTTGCTTGAGCAATCGTACCTTGGTGCGAACCACAAATAATCGCTAGATCGGTTTCTGAGAGGTTAAACCGCTCCTGTGCGCCACATATTGAAACAGGTAATGCTTGAATTGGTTTAAGGCAAGAGCGAGCAAAGGTTGTCGTCTGTGGATCGCCTGCAACAGAGAGGACTCTACCACGGGCATCGACAACAGCAGCTTGGCAAGAGTGAACTGATTCGACTATTCCCTCGCGCAGCAATTGCACGTTAATTTTGTTCGCTGAGAAACGATTGCGCTTGCCAAGATTCATAAGTTGTTGCTATTTGATCGCCATCATAATCCTACGGTAAGGTTAGAATGTATATGAAGATATGTAACAATTCTAGATACAAACACAAAAATGGTTTCAACAAATACCGAGCCGATCGCTGGTCAGTATTGGCTCTGGCGCGACCAAAAAATTTATTTTGTCAAGGCAGGTAATAATTCTCATCGTCCACCATTACTCTTAGTCCATGGATTTGGTGCATCGACCGATCATTGGCGCAAAAACATTACTGAACTTAGCCAAGACTTTGAAGTTTATGCGATTGATTTATTAGGCTTTGGGCGATCGCAAAAACCTGCATGGGAATATAGTGGCGATCTATGGCGCGATCAACTTCACGAGTTCATTACTGAAAAAATTCAACGTCCAACGGTAATTGCTGGCAACTCCCTCGGTGGGTATGCTTCGCTATGTGTGGCTGCTGATTATCCTCAATCAGTAGCGGGAATTGTACTTCTCAATAGTGCGGGACCTTTCACTGATACCAATCCCCTCGGTGCAAAAAAGGTTAACCCCTTGCAAAAAGCAATTAGCAAAACTCTTCAAAGCATTTTGCGACAATCTTGGGCAAATCAACTACTATTTGCCTTTGTGCGTCAAAAATCGCGAATTCGCAGCACTTTACAAAAAGTTTATTTAGATCAATCTGCTGTTACTGAACAATTGGTTGAAGAAATTTATCGTCCTTCTTGCGATCGGGGTGCAGCGCAGGTTTTTGCCTCGGTGTTTAGCACGCCTCAAGGTAAAAAAGTCGATGAACTCCTGAGTGCGATGACTTGTCCGTTATTAGTAATTTGGGGTGAAGGCGATCCTTGGATGAATTCTCAAGCTAGAGGTGCAAAATTTCGGGAGTTTTATCCATCGCTAACAGAACATTATATTAACGCTGGACATTGCCCTCACGATGAAAGTCCAGAGGTCGTGAATGGGTTGATGCGATCGTGGTGCAGCAATTTGAAATCTATCTAAGTAGAAGGCGGTGCAAAGCGCCGCCTTCTACTTTTGGGGTTTGGTGATTGCTATATTGAGAAAACGAATAGAAAAAGTAGAAAAAATGGCAACTTGGCAATGTATTAGTGGCTGTGGCGCATGTTGTAACCTAAATCCAAGCGATCGCCCCGATCTTGAAGACTACCTCACGCCCTTAGAGTTGCAACAATACTTGAGCATGGTCGGTATTGACGGCTGGTGTATCAACTTTGATCGCCTCAAACGTAACTGCTCAATCTATGAACAACGCCCTCGCTTTTGTCGTGTGCAAGCAGATACTTTTTATGACATGTTTGGGATCGAGCCAGAGGATCTAGATGAGTTTGCGATCGCCTGTTGCGAGGAACAGATCGAATCAATCTATGGTGATCATTCTCTAGAGCAGTTACGTTTCGAGCAAGCAATTAACGCTCAGGAAGTTAATTAGGCTAGAGCAAATTACTCTCCTGCTCC
>CAIJEA010000744.1 GCA_903819605.1 uncultured cyanobacterium
TCCTTATACTTATGTACCATCATCCTACGAAAGGATGATACTCAAGACTAGCAGCCCATAACTCCACCATAAGAGTTAGATTGCACTTAAAAAATCTAATAGCTCCCCTAATATCCAATCCATCTCTTCTTTCTCCATCAAGATTGAGTCAAAGCGATGTTTGGTATTGCCTCGCCAGATGGCGTAGTGCGTGGATTTCTGACCATTGTCAGTTTCAATCTCCTCAATGCCGATGCGCGTAATTTCTGAGTTGTAACCGCGATCGCGCCCAATCCGAATACCAAATAGATGCCAAGCAATCCGAAAGGTTTGGCGATCTACTTCAATTAAAACGTTGCCAATCAGCGCATAAACGAACAACAAAGCACATATCAATGACATGGAACCAACCATAAGTGCTACAAATCCTAGGGGGATTTGAGAGAGTAATCCAAAAGTATTAAGGTATGGAAGAATAAATTTATCTAGACCCCAGTAGATACCACCAGCTAGAACCCCGAAAACCCATGTGAGTGGACGATAGCCGAGACTAGGGATTTTAAAGATAAGCCGATCGCGAGTTCTTTCATATTGAATGCGTGTATCTAACGGCTTGAGTTTACGGGCTTTTTCTACTTCCCCTGATGCTTTCAGTGACGCGATGTAATTATTCTTTAACTGATAGATGAATGAGCTATTGTTTTGTAATACTTCTAGGGCTGTGCGTGCGGAATTAAAGCGATCTTCAGTGGTGGGTTCGATCGCTTGCTCCAGCCAATTGGCAAAATCAGGAGAAACATTAGTACAGGCTCTCACATCAATTTTCATGCGATTTTGCGGTAGTTCGGCTGGCGATCGATGAGTAAGTAAAAATAGCAAAGTTGCACCTAATCCATACAAGTCTGAAGCGCAACTTGCTTGTCCACGAAACTGCTCGGGAGCCATGTAGCCATAGGTTCCGACAAAGGTGCTACCACCAGCGATCGTATTGCGATAAATATCTTGCACTGCGCCAAAATCAACGAGGGCGATCGCTCCATCTGGACGACGAATCAAGTTTTGGGGCTTAATGTCACGATGAACGACGGGCGGCGAAAGTTCGTGGAGATAACACAGCACATTTAAAATTTGTATCGCAATCTCTTTTACTTCTAACTCGGTCAGTCGCACACCATTCTGAGCGATCGCTGCTAGTGATTCACCTTCAATTAATTCTTGAACTAAATAAAATCGGCGATCGCTCTCCAAATCAACATGAAAGTAATCAAGATATTTAGGGATCTGCGGATGATTCAGACTAGCTAACACCTGAGCTTCTCGCTCAAATAATTCGATCGCTTTCCATTGACTTGACTGACGTAATGACAGCACTTTAATCGCAACTGACTGATTGCTATCACAATCTGTTGCAGCATAGGTGGTTGCCATACCACCACGTCCTAGTACTGAAATGATTTTGTAGCGATTGCTTACAATATCTCCAATTTGATGTAGTTCTTCTATCATCTTTGTTTGCTAATTAATGAAGTACAAGCATATATAAAATTTTCTTTGAAAATCTATTTGTTTATTCTCAAATTGAAGTGATTACATTATAAAATGTAA
>CAIJEA010000745.1 GCA_903819605.1 uncultured cyanobacterium
AGCAAACAACGCGATCGCTTTTATCTGACCACTAAAATCTCACCCACCAAAGATGCAGATTCGATGCGCCGCCAAATCGAGCAGTCTCTCAAAAAGCTAAATGTAGACTATATCGATAACTTCGATATTCATGGGATTAATCTATACGAACATCTGGACTTAGTAAAAAATCCTAATGGATGCATGAAAGCAGTTAGAGAAGCGATCGATCAAAAAATGATTGGTCATGTGGGATTCTCCACCCATGCGCCCCTTAACGTGATTCTGGATACGATCGATACCGATCTATTTGAGTCAATCAATTTGCATTATTACTTCTTTAATCAGCGTAATGCTCCTGCCGTTCAGCTAGCCCATGAAAAAGACATGGGAGTATTTATTATCTCTCCATCAGATAAGGGTGGAATGCTATATAACCCTTCCGAAGAGTTAGCAGGAGTAAGCTATCCATTTACGGCTTTGTATATGTGCGATCGCTTCTTGCTTAGCGATCCTCGTGTCCATACCCTCAGTCTTGGTGCTGCCAAACCATCTGAGATCGACTCGCATCAAGACGCATGGGATAACGATGATCCTATGTCGGAACTAGAATTAGCCGTTCTTGACTGTATTAATCGTCGCTATACGCTTTTAGAGAACGATCTATGTTCGCAGTGCTTTAAATGCTTACCCTGTCCTGAAGATATTAATATTCCTGAAGTCTTACGTTTAAGAAATTTAGCGATCGGTTTTGATATGGTCGAGTTCGGTAAATATCGCTATAAAATGTTTGAAAATGCAGGACATTGGTTTCCAGGCAATAAAGCAATTCGCTGCACAGACTGTGGTGATTGTTTGCCACGATGTCCAGAAGAATTAGATATACCAAAGCTTTTGCGTGATACTCACGATCGCTTAAGTGGACAGGAAGGAAAGCGTCTTTGGGAATAACAAAAGAGACGGCGGGAAGCACTATCTCTTTCGCTATTAGTTTTTTGGTACGATTAGGTATATTACGAATCCTGAAATAAATAAAATCTAAAAATAAATCTATGGCTTCCAGCTATTCCTTTGATATTGTGAGTGATTTCGATCATCAAGAATTGGTCAATGCGATCGATCAAACTCGCCGTGAAATTGTTAGCCGCTATGACTTAAAAAATACAAAAACTGAAGTGGAGCTTGAAAAAGAATTAATAACTATCAACACTAACAGTGAAATGACTCTCACGGCTATCGTCGATGTGATGCAGTCTAAGGCAATTAAACGGGGATTATCCTTGAAAATCTTTGACTATGGCGAAATCGAATCTGCAAGTGGTAATCGCGTAGTTCAGAAAATTAACCTCAAAAAAGGTATTGAACAGGATCAAGCAAAAAAGCTTTCTAAACTCATTCGTGATGCTTTTCCTAAGGCTCAAGCTTCAATCCAAGGAGATGCTTTACGAGTGACTTCTAAATCAAAAGATGAACTGCAAGAAATCATTCAACTTGTCAAATCAGAGGACTTTCCCCTAGCACTCCAATTTACAAATTATCGCTAAAGCTAAAGAGACAGCGCAAAGCGCTGTCTCTTTGCTAATTAATTAGGCAGCCTTAGCTAGTTGAGCTAATAACCTTTGGACAATTTGAAAGCCTGTTAGAGTTTGCCAAGCAAAAACGCCAACTAATATTGTATTGACAGCAATATGAATACTTCTCGCCCAGTCTTTGCCTTGTTGCAGTAGTGGTGCTAAAGCCGCAGATAATGCTGCTAAAAATACTAAGCCCAAGCCAGCAATCAAATGTGCTCCTACAAAAAGCTTACCGTTAACGTTGTAGGTTGCAGCCATACCACCGATCGCACCTGCCGCCATCAAAACTAAAAACACTGACCCCAGTTGGTGATGCAGAACATTATAGCGTTTCGAGATTAGCGCTTTTTTCTCTTCCCCTTCAGTACTGCGAATTCTACGGTATTGCCACCCAATATAACCCGCATAAAGAGCCAAGATTAGGGTTAGGAGCATAAGTATCGGATGGACAAAATCGACTACGGTTTTCAATGGTTCGGAAAGCGGAATAATCATAGTTCTCAGTTGAGGTTAGCAGTATGAAAGTTTTGTATTGAATCTTATTCAATTGTTAATAATTTTAATATACCGAAAATAGAGATCGCGTGAAGTGCGATCTTTTACTTTCTAAAATTTACTTTCTAAGATTATTTCGGCGCGATCGCTTCCCAGTTAGCAAAAGTTGCTGCTTGCCCCCACAATTTGCCTTCTTTGTCCACCACGTTCCAGATAATTGCCTGATCGATATAAAAGCGATCGCCGTTACTCGCAATCCGAATTCCGCGATAGTTGCTAATGTAGCCCTGCGATTTTGCCTGTGCTAGCAGTTGTTCTCTTTCACTGCGTTCCATCGGTTCAGCGGTGTAGCGAGATGGAGTTGTAGTAAGAGTGTCCCAATCCATTTTCCATAGATCGAGTGCTTTTTGATTGCCATAGTTAAGAATCGGATCGGCTTCAGTGCCATGAGAAACAACTACAAAATTTGCATTAAATAATGAATTGGCAATTTCTAACGGTGATTGGCGATCGGCGATCGGCATTAAAGGTTTGCCAGTCCAATGATGAAAGCTATAAATTAATAGCAGTACGTGCTGCAATAGTTCCTCTTGTAACCAAGGATGATTTTTATCTAAATTCATGATTCTTTTAATGTACGGGATGGATGATGTTACAAATTGCCCATCCTATACTATGTAATGGGTGGGTGTCAGAACAACTTACTTAACGACATGGAACTATTTGATTTAATGAGCATTTCTAGCGATCGCTATGTCAGCGTGATCGTTGATTGTATTGGCATTGAGGATTTGCTGACTTATCGTATTTCTGAAGATATTAATATTCAAGTTGGAGATATTCTCAGTGTTCCATTAGGTAATCGTTATGTGGGGGCGATCGCTTTACAAATTTCTGATACTTCTCAAATTACAGATGTCGAAACGGAAATCAAATCAGTTAGTGCTGTAGTTAGCTCAGGTATTTTCCCAAGGACTTATTGGGAGATGCTGACTCGCACAGCAGAATATTATCGTACACCTGTGATGCAGACTGTAAAAACTGCACTTCCACCAAAGTTACTAGATCAGTCTCATTATCGAATTAAAATAAATCATGAGAATTTTGTTCCGCTACAGGCGGAACAAAATTCTCAATTAAAACTATCCAAAACAGCACAAATGGTTTGGAATTTTTTGCAAGAACATAAGACTAATCCCAAGGGAATTAGTCGTCGTTATATTCAGCAAAAGCTTGGTAGATATACTAGTTCAGGTTTAAAAGAACTTCAAAAATTAGAATGGATTGAAACAGTTTTAGAACTTCCAAATCGACCGCAACCAAAATATGAAGATCTCGTTATTTTGCTTAAAGTACCTGATAGTGAAATCACACCCAGACAGGCGGAGATTCTCACAATTTTGCAACATCAAGGAGGAGAATGTTTAAAAACTCAGTTATGTAAGCTTGCGAAGACATCAGTTTCTGTATTGCAAACACTAACAAATAAAGGATATGTGACGATCGCAAGGCAAGAATCTCTACGCTTGGGTGGTAAAAGTCATACGGTAAAACGCGATCGCCCTAAAGATCTCACACCCGATCAAGATGCGGCTTTACAGCAAATCCTTAAAGCGATCGCAGAGCAATCGGCATCACATTTTCTATTGCATGGAGTTACAGGTTCAGGTAAAACGGAGGTGTATCTGCAAGCGATCGCACCCGTACTCGCAGCAGGAAAATCAGCCCTAGTTCTCGTTCCTGAAATTGGTTTGACTCCGCAGCTTACCGATCGCTTTCGAGCGAGATTTGGTGACGCGAAGGTGAATGTTTATCATAGTCAGTTATCTGAAGGTGAGCGCTTTGACACATGGCGATTGATGCTCACAGGTGAAGCGCAAATTGTCATCGGCACGCGATCGGCGGTATTTGCGCCACTTTCTAATTTGGGCTTGATCGTAATGGATGAAGAACATGACAATAGTTTTAAGCAAGATCAGCCACAGCCCTGTTACCACGCACGCACGATCGCGGAATGGCGATCGCAGTTAGAGCGGATTCCCCTTGTGCTTGGTTCAGCAACTCCCTCAGCAGAAGTAATCTATGCCCATCAAAAAGGAAAATCTATCTATCTTGAACTTCCACATCGCATTGGTAATAAGGACATGCCACCGATTGAAGTTGTCGATATGCGTGATGAATTTAAAGCTGGTAATTACTCAATTTTAAGTCGCAAGTTACAAGAAGCGATCGCGGAAATGTTAGAAGCTAAACAACAAGGTATTCTATTTATCCATCGGCGTGGGTTTAGCACCTTTGTTTCCTGCCGATCTTGCGGCTATGTTGCAGAATGTCCTAATTGCGATGTTTCTCTCTCCTATCACGATCCCATCTCACCCACCGCCCATCAACCAAAATCGCCCCACTTACGCTGCCACTATTGCAACTACACCCTAATTCAGCCTAAAGTCTGCCCCGAATGCAGTTCTCCCTATTTCAAGCATTTTGGCATCGGTACGCAGAAAGTCGAACAGGAACTTGCCAAACTATTTCCCAATATTCGCCTAATTCGCTTTGATAGTGATACGACGCGGAATAAAGATCAGCATCGACTTCTCATCGATCAGTTTCGGTCGGGAGAAGCTGATTTACTGGTAGGGACGCAAATGTTAACTAAGGGTTTAGATATTCCTCAAGTTACTCTAGTGGGAGTGGTTTCCGCTGACGGGCTACTCAACTTTTCTGACTATCGCGCCAGTGAGAGAGCCGCTCAAACTCTGCTGCAAGTAGCAGGTCGAGCAGGACGTGGAGAGGAAGATGGCAAGGTGCTTATGCAAACCTACACACCTGAACATCCTGCGATACAAGCGGTACAAAGCTATCAACTTGATGAGTTTATGAAGACGGAACTAGAAATGCGTGAGGCTTTGCATTATCCACCGATGGGACAGATGGTATTGATTCATCTCAGTAGTGAGAATGAACAGGCGGTTGAGAAATCGGCGGATGAGCTAGCGTCATATTTACGTCAATTAGCAAATGATTGGGAAGTACTAGGTGCAACTCCCGCCACGATCTCTAAAGTTGCTAATCGCTATCGCTGGCAGATTTTGTTGAAATTCGCCCCAGAAGTTTTGCCAGATGTACCAAGTTTAGAAGAGTTACGAATGCTGGTTAATTCTAAAGCCGTAAGAGTGGCGATCGATGTCGATCCGCTAACAATTCTATAGAAATGCTAGTTTTACTTACAGCGCTTTGCGCTCAACCCCAAATAGAGAAAGGCAGCGTGAAGCGCTGCCTTTCTCTATTTGGGGTTTGATTTTGCATTGCGATAAAACCTGTTTGAACGGTTCGTAATAGGGGAAATTCTATACTCCAACCAGCAATTGTTGGCAAGGAATACGATCGCTTAAAACTGACGTAGCGATCGCGTGGGAATAAATCTCTAATTGGGCATCAATTGGAGCATCAAAATCAAAATGATTTTCAGGAAAGACTGCTCTTTCAATCCACTCAGTAAAGCCAATTTGTATTCGTACAATTTGAACTTGCTGTGTTTGATTAATGTAGTGATAAGAAATTTTATCTGTTCCCACAAAATGATTATTTAGCATGGCTTTTAAAAGGTTAAACAAAAAGTTGATTTTCTTCTAAAATCTCTAAAATGATTTTCTTGAATTAACTATAGATGCCCTAAATCATTCACAAGATTTAATAGAGTCCAACTACTTAATAAACAGCAAGCACTTTACTTCCAATGTTTTCGAGAATATGCTGTGCTTGACAAGCTAAGCGATCGGTCACGATCGCAACCACTAAAAACTTACCATTTTCAACTGCACTTACAAACTCAAATGTGTCATGAACATTGATTCCCAAGTCAGTTAAAAATACTACCAAACCGCCATCATCAGCAATATACTCCCAGTTCATTGAGTTTTCGTGTTCTTGATATTCCTTTGCAATCAGGACGATCTGAGAGGAACGCAAACCTTGTCGTTGCATTTCTAATACTGCATTTTTGGCTTCTACCCTAGATAAAAAAGTACCTAAGACAGTAAACAAATTACCTGATTCAGATGCAGTATTGTTATCTTGATAGGAAAAATCTGGTGAGAACGAATTTGCATAATGATTCAGCACTTCTACATCATTTTCTGTATACAAATTTTGCCTTGTAACCTTGTGGGCATCTTCAAAATCAATGATTGTGTAATCAGTTTGAATCATCTTAAATATGCTCCTAAAATTCCTATGACTAATGCCAGAAATTGCATTCTCAAAAGCCTAAAATTGTTAAAATATCTGAATTTATGTGCTTTGCATAGAATGTCCAGCTTTTTCTAAAACATGTTGCACTTTACTTGCCTCGCGATCGTTCCCAATCTCGATCATTAAAAACTTACCCTCTTCCGCTGCTTTCTCAAATCGTAATATAGAGTTTTCACTAATTCCCAACTTACCTAAAACTACTGCCAGACCCCCATCCGCAGTAATATTTTCCCAATTCAGAGAGCTTTGAGGCTCTTTGTAGTCTTTGGCAACAATTGAAATATGAGGAACAAGCAAACCTTTTTGCTCCATTTCTAAAACTGCACTTTTAGCTTCTTGCTCGGAATCAAAGATATCAACGACAGTAACTCTATTGGTCAATTCAGATAGAGATTTCCCATCTTCTTCGTACATCTCTGGCTCGATCGCATAGTTATTGAGCAATCCTTCACCATCTACTGTATGACCACTTGCCTGATTGATCTGATCGACTGGAACCGCAGTCGCTTGCTCAGTTGGTATAGTCATAATTTCTCTCCTAAAAGTCAGTAATGTATAAGTTTGGTGTTTTTCGTCTCTTTATACATCCTTACCTTGTCAGCACAATGATTGACTTGATAGATGGGAACTGTAAGTTGATTGATTTTGTTGCAAAGCTTAATAACCATAGCAATGCAAGTTTTGCTTAGGATATAAAACCCAAATAAAGTCGGCGCAAAGCGCCGACTTTATTTGGGTTTGGATTTGTTATAACTTTATTGCAGCTATAGCGGTTTTCATTTTGCGTAGGCAAAATGAAAACTCAAAACCCTTACTGGGATTGATTTTTTGTTTTCAAATGAGTACGCACTCATTTGAAAACCGCTATAGTTATGTTCTGTGACAAAAACAGAAGATAGTTGCGCCGCAAAGCGGCGCAACTATCTATAGTCTGCATTACTACTAGACTTTAGCGCCCATAAAAAAAGGTTCGCTGGGCGAACCTTTTTTTATGGGCGAGATTGAATGCGTTGCCAATGTTGGCGATAGATTAGCTCTAACTGATTGCCAAACCTATTAAATAGCTTAGCTTGTTGATCTTGAAGCGCTAAGAAGAGACGATGGAATATAGATGTAAAAACTGCAATAATTAAACCTGTCGCTGTAGCAATTAGTGCTTCACCGATTCCCTGAGTTAGAGATCCTGATTTACTGTTAGCCGCAACATCACCAATTTTAAGCGAGCTAAATGAAACTAAAAGTCCAGTTATCGTTCCCAATAGACCGAATAAAGGTGCAATCGTAATTGTCGATTCAAGCAATTTTTCACCCTTAAGCATCTCAGCTAGTTCTTCATCCGCCGAACTTTCAAGAGCTAAACGAAAAAGATCTGGTTCTGGACTTTCTAAGGCTAGAGGAGCATATAGAAATCGTCCGATTGGCACTTTGACAGATTGCTCAGCCACCTGTGCCGCCAACTTTAAATCTTGACGAGCGATCGCCAAAATATTTTCTGCGGTTTTTTGTTCTAGCCTTAGAATACCAAACCAAAAAATTAGCCGTTCCATAATTCCTGCAAATGCAAAAACTGACATAAGAGCGAGTGGGTACATAACCCACCCACCAGCCTTAAACAATTCAATCACTTGGGGTGGACTCCTTCTCTTCGCGTTCTCGACTAAGTTGATTAATCAGCGATAGCACTTTAACACCACGTTCAAAGGAGCGATCCTCATGAAATACCACTTCTGGAACTCGGCGCAAGGCTAATCTTTGACCAACTTCACGTTTAATAAAGCCTGTTGCTGAGGCTAGGGCTTCCATTGTTTGTTGACGGGCTTCTTCAGTTCCGTAGATACTGACAAAAATTTTCACATGTTGAAGGTCTCCAGATAGTTCAGCATCAGTGACACTTACCATGCCCATACCGACACGATCGTCTTTAATATCTTTCAGCAACATATTGCTGACTTCTCGCTTAATTAATTCGGCGACACGAGCAACTCGTCTTGTAGTAGCCATAGCTTTACATTTACACAGTAAATATTGATAGTTGGAGTTGTTTTTGAGAGATTTGTGCTTTTACTAGGCACTTTATGAAACGGGTTCGTAAGAACGACAATCTTGACAAGGGCCGTTAGGGTTAACTGCACAACGAATATAAGGCGATCGCGCATTGTACATACAGCTAACTTTACCAATCACATAGCCAAACCCATCAATGCAATTCATATCAGCGGGAGGCAATGCCTTGAGCCTTTCGACTACAGGATGGACAATCACCACATTTGTTTGCCTCAAGGTTGCTTGGGCGCGATGAAGTATCCATAAAGACAGGATGGGCGGTGCTATACCGAGCAATAAAATGATAACGATGTCTAACATAACGTCTAACACGGTGATATTTCAATATGCTGCGAAGTGGCGCATTAAGTCGAAACTAAGCGATATCTAGCCCTAGCATAGCCCTTAATACAAGGGATACACCAATAAATCCACTAACTATGGCAGTAATCATCGCGATCGCGGTGACAGGTTTTTTAAGTAATGGAATAATTGGGGCAATTACAACAGATAGAACACCACCTGTAATTAAGTCTAAAAATTTGGTATAGCGAAGCAGGTTTTTGATAAAGTTTTTAATGATTCAACTAGTGTAATACG
>CAIJEA010000746.1 GCA_903819605.1 uncultured cyanobacterium
ACTTGGCTCACGCGTAGCGTGAGCCAAGTTTTTTGGGCTTTATATTATGCTCAGTGACTCAAGACATAAACCCAAAAAGATAGTTGCGGCGCGAAGCGCCGCAACTATCTTTGACAGAATAAGGTGGGTAGTGAGCATTTTGATTGCAATGTTAACGTCGATCACCATTACCAGTGCTAGGCATTTGACGATCAAGAATAAAAAAACTTTTACTTGGTTGAGCCAAGCCTTCTTGGGTATAAAGAGGAGTCTTTTGGGGATTAAGTAAAGCCGCATCACGATCTTCCCAACTACTGCGAATAGAGGTTAGCTCTACTGGTGTAGACAATGAGGGCAAGCTAGCGCTGGCATTATTCGCAATAGATTGATCAAAACTACTATTGTAGGGTTGATTGCTTGTATAAACCCTTTGGCGTAACTCAGCAATCCTTTCGGCAATTCTTTCATCAGCAGTCGCCGAAATTGCCAGAGGATCGCGCATTGAGTTGTAGGCTCGATCAACTCTCGCATATATACTTCTGCGATCGCTAGTATTTGTCTTCGCCACAGGATTTGGTCGCCTTAGTCCACCTAACTCTTGTTGCGCTTGCGCCTTCATTTCCGCAATAACCTCTGCTTCATCTAGCAAAAATGAAACTTTATCGTCTTGACTTTGGGATGAGGACTGTGGAGATTCTTTAGGCTTAGGTACAGGACTGATCTTAGGTAGTTTTATACCTGTTGGTGAGGGATTAACGCCCTCTAAGGCTTGCTTGCCAAACTTATAGGCAACTAATCCTGAAACAGATCCCACAACGATCATAGCCAATAAGAGCAGAAGACTATAGCTCAGTCTAAATCTCCTAGGTGACTTTTTTTTCTTACGTAAGCGTTTTTCGGGGCGGGTTGTTGCCATAACAAACTTGTTTAGCTAATAATTGCTATCAGGCAACCTGCAAGGTAGCACGCTTGATAGCATATAATACTTACGTCTATAATCACAATATGCCCAAGGTTGGCTGACTGGTAAAGCAAACGACTCATAATCGTTGATATGTCGGTTCGATTCCGACACCTTGGATAACCAAAATAACTCACAGCAACTACTCTACACCCTGTAAACACTTACATGGTTAGACATTTTTGGGTAATGCTGCTCTGCTTTGTCAACAGTCTATACTGGCTGAGCAGAGTCGAAGCTTCTCTCATATCATTTAGGATTGCTATATCTCTTCAACTCCTCTAATAGATTTCTTAAGTACTTGTGCAAAATAAACTACCCAAACCCTTAAAGTTGTGCCTCGCAGGGGGCACAACTTTAAGGGTTTGGATGTGTAATTAATTATGCACTTCTACTTACCCACAAACGAGTCAAAATCTCAAACCATGCGAGATCCTGCTTTAATACAGCCTAATAAATAATCCCTGCCGTTAAGGTAAACTGTTTTGGGCTACAACTAAATCAAATCTACTACCCATGCCTGATCCGATCGACAGTGCAGCATTCCAGCAGCGTCCAACATGGGACGAGTACTTTATGCTGCTGACCAAACTTGCCGCTATGAGATCTACTTGTTTAGCTTTTCCAGTGGGAGCAGTGATCGTCAAGAACAAGCAAGTATTAGCTACTGGCTATAACGGTTCGCCATCAGGATCGGTGCATTGCACCACTCAAGGCTATTGCTATCCCAATGTGATCACCTGTGATGCTAGTAAAGATTTTCCCTCAAGGGCAGTTCATGCTGAGGCTAATGCGATCGCCCAAGCAGCTAAACATGGTATTTCCACTGATGGTGCAAGTATTTATGTAACTTTAGAACCTTGTATTTCTTGTTTAAAATTAGTGGTATCTGCGGGTATTCGCGAAGTTTATTATGAGACAACTTTTAATAAAGGAAATAATGCTGCGTTATGCCAATCATTTGTAGCAGAAGGATTAGTTGCACTAAAACAAATTCATATATCCCCATCCGTACTCCAAAGAGCGAATTTATTTCTTAGTTCTCCAACTTCTGAACTACGCTTATTTTCTTGAAAATGATACTTTGCGATCGCCAAAAAAGTTATGAGTGATGGAAAGACAACAATCCTGCTGGCACTGCGTGGTGCAACTATGAGAAGCCGAAATTCCCAATCATCTCCACTCGTCAAAATGACCGTTTGGGCGATCGCTTCTTCATGGATTACGATGGGATTATTGTTTGGCTGTAGTAATAATAGCGATCGCCCAAAATCCCCAGTCAACCAAAAATTATTCGGAACTTGGGAGTTTAGGAATCAAGAGGGAATCAAAAATGGCTCAGCAATTTTTGAACCTAAAAATGATACAAATGGCATAATTGAAGGCAATGTCTACATTCTGACAATTGATTTGCCATCGGGTAAAACAGCGATCGCAGGGAAATATAAGGTTAATTCCAATACAAGTCCACAACAACTCGATCTCATCTTTGGCGATCTGACTACGCAAACCATTTATGAAATCGATAATGATGGTCAATTAAAAATTGCAAATTCCGCGCCTGAACAAGTAAGACCGACAATCTTAGACTCTCAGCCCCAGCAGTTAACTAAAGTTTCTGATAGCACGAACATTACTGGGGATATCAAAATATTGCGATCGCCCGACTTGATTGGTTCATCTGCATTAATTCGTGAGGCTGAGAGTAAGTCTTATATTCGAGCGATCGGGCGATCGCAGCAACAAATATTTCAAGAGAAAGGACAATTCTCTACTGATATTAATCAACTAACATCGGGCTTGTCTCTTAATTCAGAATTCTATAATTACAAAATCACAGTATTAGGAGATTCTAATGCAGGATTAATGGTGAAGAATAGTGCTACTCCTTTAAAGGATGGACTGAAAGCTTATATGAGCATTGTCTATACGATCTTGAGTGATGACTCTAATCAAAAAGCTACAAAATCTATTCTTTGTGAGAGTGATATTCCGACAAAAGCAATACCACCCAACCCCAAGAATCAAGACGAAGGATATATCTGTCCAGATGCTTATACATCAATTAATCCATAAATAACGCCAATTCAGGATAAGAAATAGAAAGCATTTGTTTATAGGTCGTGTTTCCTATTGTGCAATCTGGTCTGACGTTTTAGCCTTTTTAATTCTGATTGAATCTCTAAATGTGGATTATTTACTAATTTCTCTGTTCCTTTGCTAGCCTCTAACTTAGTAATTATTTCCTTGTTTTCCAGATTCTTTGGCTCTTTCTCTTGCTTTTTCTCTACCCTCAAGAGCAATCTTCTCGTGATTTCCAATAGACCGAGTATAGTAACAATTGTCATGCCGTAAAAAGCTAAGGTCGAGACTGTAAGTCCTGATAGAAACCGTAAAAGATGGCTGATGATAATGCCAACAACTACGCCAAGAACTACTAACAATAAATTTCTTGTTGAAAAATTCATGATTACTTAACTTGTTTTTCACAGACTAAAGTTATGATAAACAAAAAAGCAGGGATAATTCACGAATTATCTCTGCTTTTTTATTGGTGTTATAAATTTAGCCGTTTAAAACTTTGATCGCTGCTTTCACACCAGCACCAGATGTGAAATTAGTATAACCAAGGGCTGAAATTGAAGCTTCGAGTGCAGCAATTGCGGTAAGAATATCGCGATCGCCCACAAAACCAAGATGACCAATGCGGAAGATTTTACCGTTGAGATGATCTTGACCACCAGCCATGACAATATCGAATTTCTTCTTGATTGTGGCGCGAATCTTCTCAGCATCCAATCCTTCAGGCGGAACTACCGATGTAATTGATGCACTAGCAGCTTCATCAGGAGCTAACAAGCCAAGATTAAGCGCCTTGATTGCTGCTCTAGTGGCAGCACGATGACGGAGATGACGGGCAAATATATTTTCTAATCCTTCTCGTTGCATAATTTCTAGAGAAGCTTGCAAAGCCATCACCATATTCACAGAAGTAGTGAAAGGGGTTGAATTTTTAGCCGCATCTTTACGAGCCTTGCCCAAATCTAGATAATACTTTGGTAGATCGGCGGTTTTATATGCTTCCCAAGCTTTAGGGCTAACTGCCACAAATCCTAGCCCAGGAGGAATCATATAGCCTTTTTGCGATCCAGAACCGACTACATCTAAGCCCAATTCATCCATCGGCACATTCATCGCCCCCAAACTGGTGACTGCATCAACAATAATCAGTGCTTTTTCATGGGCTTTGACATGGCGATTAATGGCAACAAGATCGTTTAGAACTCCTGTTGAGGTTTCGCTATGGGTAATGATGACTGCTTTGATCTCTTTGTTGGTATCAGCTTCTAGTTTGACTCGAAAATCTTCAGGATCGAGAGCTTTGCCCCATTCAGCTTTAATTACTTCGACATTTACGCCATAGGCTTGACAGACTTCGACCCAGCGTTCGCCAAATTTGCCATTATCACCAACAAGGACGCGATCGCCTTTGCTAAGAAAGTTAATGATGCCAGCCTCCATCGCCCCCGTTCCACTGGTGGTGAGAATTAATACATCATTTGTTGTTTGGTGCAGCCATTTGAGCTTGGCGGTCACATCTGCCATGACCTTGCTGAAATCACCACTGCGGTGTCCGATGGGAGCTTTTGCCAGAGCCAACAATGCCTGTTCGGGCACTGGTGTTGGACCTGGGATCATTAACATCAACTTATCTTCCATGAGTCGAGATCTTGAATCTTTGATTAAATACTAGATCTAGTATTGTACGCATTAAACTGTCATTAGAATTGATGAATTAGGTAAAAGGAATCATGAAATTATGAGAAGGGCGTAACTTTCATGGCAGTCGCTATACTTTTGAGAGTTCAGAGCTTGACAATATAGAGATTCCTATATTGTTAAATCTAGTTCTTTGTTACAATTGGTATTTCACAATATTTGCAACAGCAAATTTGTAGTGCATCTTGTTGTCAATAATTGCAAATTTCTGTAACCACAATATAATCTTCGATATGCCTGACTCCTTAGCTAACTCTGCTAAACTCTATGAAAATTTGACAGCGATCTATCGCAAATTGTCGGCACTAGAGCGACAAATGATCCAAGTATTTGCGATCGCCTATGAGCCAATTAATCGCAGTTTATATTTTGATTGCCTCCTCCAGCTTGGACTTAAGGATAAAGATAATAATCATTTCAACGCCGCCAGTTTAAAAGCCTATATCGATCGATTTTTGAAACTACACTTATTAACTCAAGATCGTTCTCAAGGACCACAATGCAATCCCCTGCTGATCGATATTGCTGTACGCGATGCCGTGCAATCAGGAAAATTTGAAAAAATTGTCACTGTCATCGAACTCCAAATTCCTGTACCATCCTATGGAAGAGCTGATTCACGTAGTTTCAGGAGTGAATCGCAGTTTGTGCGTGAAGTCAGGATTGGTATTTATCGCCAAGATATCAAGTTTGTAATGAAGCAATTTGAGGACTTCTATCGATATGGATATCCCCAACAGAGAATTACCTTAGAAGCAATTTTATATCAAGTATGTAATAACCCATTTGATTCAGATTGGTTCCAAACCTTAAAGATAGAGTTTTATGAAGTTGCTCTGGCAACCATTTTAACTAATGGAATGTTAAAACTGAAGCCAACGGATGAGGCATGGACAATACTATGTGATAAATTTCAAAATCAAGATGGACTTTGTACAAATCCATTGCTATTGATTTTGATGGAGCAGTCCCTATTGCGTGGTGATTTACAAACCGCTCAAGCTGCTTATGCAAGTTTATCTAGCGATTATAAAGAAGCAGGAGATGCTTCTCTCGCTTGGTTGTATTTTCTTAAAGGCGATCGCGAATCAGCGATCGGACAATTTCGGATATCTCTCAAAGCGATTAAAAAAGCAACGGGTAAGCGTCAAGTTTATTTTAGTGGTGAACCAGGATTGTTTTTTATATTGGCGCTGATCCAAGAGGGAACTGCCGAGAGTATGCGCGAAGCAGAAAGCTATGCATCAATCATGGCTAAGCAAACGAACCATTGGTTGCAAGTAACCTATAGCAGATTGCAAAAGGTTTTAAAGTTTCAACTGGGAGATATTCCACAAAAAGATCTACTTAGTAGCGAATATATTTACAATTACACGGATAATCACTGTCTTGAAGCATTTTTTAGTGCGCTCTGTCTCTATTGGGTAAATCCTGAAAAGGCTAGAGTAGAATTGCCAAGAATTCTGGAACCATTACTCAAACAATCAGTTAATACTGGATATCATTGGCTGTCTATGGAAACTGCGGAATTGTTAGGAGAGCTTATCCCCAATTCTATTCATCAGAAACATGCTCAAAAATTACGTCAGAGCAACCAAATCTCTACAATTGTTAACTTGATTCGCCCTCAAGAAACTTGGGAGCTAAGTTTAAATGCTTTATTAAATCTCAGTAAGTCTCCACAGGAGCAATCCAAATCTGCTAGTAATTCACCGCAACGCATGGTGTGGTTTATTACTTTTACTAGGAGTGAATGCACGATCCAGCCAAGGGAGCAGAAGATTAATGCTAAAGGCGTGTGGAGTGCTGGACGGAATATTGCGGTTAAGCGTTTAAAGGAAAGTGTCCATGAATTTCCCTATATGACTCCACAGGACGTGCTTGTTTGTTCGCATATCCAAACCTATTCCTCTCACGGATATTATGGTCAGAATCAGTATGAATTTGACGAAGATACGATCTGTGCGCTAATCGGTCACCCTTTGGTCTTTTGGGAAGATTCGCCTACCACTCGCGTTGATATTGTTAAGGGCGAGCCAGAACTACTAGTCAAGGCAGGAAAAGGCGATCGCCTGATTTTAGAATTTTCACCGCAGTTAAAAGATGGACAAAACTTTGTCGTTACCAAAGAAAGCCCAACTCGCCTAAAAATTACACAGGTTAATGAATCCCATCGGCGCATTACCGAAATCATTGGCAGAAAAAATCGTCTAGAGATACCAGTCGCCGCTCAAGATAAGGTTCTTGCGGCAATTCATTCGATATCTTCCATTGTTACAGTTCATTCTGATATCGGTGGTGGCGTTAGTGATGCCGAGGAAGTTCCATCGGATAGCAAACCCCATGTCCATATTTTACCTTCGGGTGATGGTTTAAAAGTTGCCGTGCTAGCTCGTCCTTTTGCTAATGCTGGTGCGTACTATCGACCTGGGGCTGGTGGTGCAACGGTATTAGCCGAGATTAATGGTAAGCGATTGCAGGCGACCCGCAATCTCAAGGAAGAGAAAAAACTTGCTAATGAAGCGATCGCTGCTTGTTTAACTCTGGGTAATTACGAAGAGCAAGAGAGTGAATGGACAATTGACGATCCAGAGTTTTGTTTGGAGCTATTACTGGAATTGCAAGCCCTCGGCGATCGCATTGTTTTGGAATGGCCAGAAGGCGAAAAAATGCGAATTAGCCATCGTGCTGATTTTGGCAACTTCCGTATGTCGATCAATCAAAGTCGTGATTGGTTCTCGGCTGAAGGCGAGCTGCGCTTGGGCGATGACCAAGTGGTAAATATGCAGCGCTTGTTAGAACTGCTGGATAAAACTCCTAGTCGGTTTATCCCTCTTGGTGATGGTCAGTTCATTGCCTTAACACATCAGTTCCGCAAGCGTCTAGATGAGTTCCGCCGCTTATCAGAAAGCAGTGGCAATGGCGTAAGATTTCATCCTTTAGCCGCATTGGCTTTGGAAGATTTCGTTGACGAAATCGACGATCTCAAAGCTGACAAACATTGGAAAGCTCATGTCAAAAAGATTAAGGAAATGCGGAATTTTGAGCCGCAATTGCCATCAACCTTGCAAGCTGAACTGCGTGATTATCAACTTGATGGATTTGCATGGTTAGCAAGATTGGCTCATTGGGGTGTTGGAGCTTGTTTAGCCGATGATATGGGCTTAGGTAAAACCCTGCAATCCCTTGCCCTAATTCTCACCCGCGCACCCCATGGATCAACCTTAATTGTTGCGCCGACTTCTGTATGTATGAATTGGATTAGTGAAGCCGCAAAATTTGCGCCAACCTTAAATGTAATTGTATTTGGTTCAGGCGATCGCCAAAAAGTATTAGATAATCTCCAACCCTTTGACATTGTGATTTGTAGCTATGGATTACTGCAACAAGAAGAAGTAGGCGAAATGCTCGCAAAAGTTCAATGGCAAACGGTTGTCCTTGATGAGGCGCAAGCAATTAAGAATACGGCAACTAAACGATCGCAAGCAGCAATGAATCTTCAAAGCGGTTTCAAACTCATTACGACGGGTACACCAATTGAGAACCATCTGGGCGAACTTTGGAATCTGTTTCGGTTTATTAATCCTGGCTTATTGGGTTCTCTCGATAACTTTAATACCAACTATGCTAATCCCATCGAGCGATCGCAGGACAAAGTAGCTCGCGATCAACTGAAAAAGTTAATTCAGCCATTCATTCTTCGGCGTACCAAAAATCAAGTACTGCAAGAGTTACCATCACGGACAGAAGTAACCCTACAAGTAGAACTTAGTAAAGAGGAATTCTCATTTTATGAGGCTCTCCGTCGTGAGGCGATCGCTAAATTAACCAGCACCGAGGCAAATGCAGGACAAAAGCATCTGCAAGTTCTGGCGGAAATTATGAAATTGCGCCGTGCATGTTGCAATACTCAACTAGTCAGACCCGATATTCCCTTGCCTAGTTCTAAACTTCAGCTTTTCGGTGAAGTTGTTAGTGAATTGTTAGATAACAAACACAAGGCTCTAGTATTCAGTCAATTTGTCGATCATCTCCATATTATTCGTGATTATCTAGATTCGCAAAAGATCAGCTATCAATATCTTGATGGCAGCACTCCTGCTAAAGACCGCAAAAAACGTGTGGAGGCATTCCAAGCAGGTGAAGGCGATGTTTTCTTGATCAGCCTCAAAGCGGGAGGTACGGGGCTAAATCTCACTGCTGCCGACTATGTGATTCACATGGACCCTTGGTGGAATCCTGCGGTAGAAGATCAAGCGAGCGATCGCGCCCATCGCATTGGTCAAAAGCGCCCTGTCACAATTTATCGCCTTGTGGCAAAGGGAACGATCGAAGAAAAGATTGTCGATCTACACCATCAAAAGCGGGATCTGGCGGATAGCTTACTCGAAGGCACAGATATGAGCGGCAAGGTTACTACTGATGCCTTGCTACAATTGATCAATGAGATTTAGATATCGTGAAGAGCATGTATGCTCTCGCTATTTCTTGAAAGGATGTTAGTTAATCAACTTGCTGTTTGCTTGTAATCTCTCGCAAAGTAACTGTAAATCCATCTCCTAACTTGACTACAATTACTTGATACCAACCTATAGGCTCTAAAGGATGATATATTTCCATATTCACAGGAGTTCCTGTTTCCACAACATTGACTAATTGCTCAAATAGAGATGAACTAAAGCGTTCTAAAAATCTCCTTAGCACCAATTTGCCAATTAAATCTTCGCGACTACGATCAAAGATTCTCGCTATGACAGGATTAACGACAAGGCAACGAAAATCTTCAATATTCCCTGTATTAGGATCTCGAACTGATTGCATTGCTGCAATTCCATCTGAGACACTATTTAGGACACTTGTGACTAAAGCTCTAGATTGATAGAGCATTTCTTCTGTCTCTTTGCGTCTAGAAATTTCATCTTCTAAAGAGCGCTTGTGGCGTTGAATAGTAAGTTGATTTTCTAGGCGTACTAGAACCTCTTCACTTTGAAAGGGCTTAGAAATATAATCGACTCCACCTGACCAAAATGCTTTGACTTTATCAAAGACATCATCTAAAGCACTGATAAAAATCACGGGAATCTCACGGAGATCTTCGTCAGCTTTAAATGCTTGACATACCTCGTAACCATCCATATCTGGCATCTTAATATCTAAGATCACCACGTCTGGTCGTTTTACCTTCGCAGTTTTTAGAGCCATGCGTCCATTTGTCACGCTACGAACGCTATAGCCAAGGGTGAGCAATAAATCGCTTAGTAGTTGCAAATTTTCTGGGAGATCGTCTACTAATAGTATATTGCCAGTTAGTTCGACCGAAGGGTTATAGCTCATGAATTAATTTAGCGGTTCTAAAAAATGTATTGTACAAATAATTTTGGTAAAAACCTAATTCGTAAAGATTTAAAATTGTTTGGTGTTTAAAAATCTTTCAATTTCTGCCTAGGTTTTAGATCTCAAAGTTTCTATGATGTCAATTAATTTCTCAAACTGAAAATTACGTGCAAGGTTAGTTAGCGATCGCACTAAAAAAGTTTCTTGCTCTGGTATTTCTGTAATCAATTGAAGAACGCGAGCTTTATCAGCTTCTAGCGCCGATTTATATAATTTTGTAATCCATCGATCGGACATAACTTTTAACTTGTCTGAAGTTATAGATGGTTCTATATAGGTATACCGTTCTTGAGCAGAATCTGTGACTTTTTCGTATATATATTTCACCCCAAGATGCTTGGCGAGGGTATCAAAAATTATTTGCTCTCTAAATGGTTTACGGATAAAATCATCGCAGCCTGTCGAAATAACGATCGCTTTTTCTTCTTCTAAAACACTTGCTGTTAAGGCGATTACTGCGGTTGCATTTCCTTTCGTAGTGGACTTAATATACTTTGTTGCTTCATAGCCATCCATTACAGGCATTCGCATATCCATCCAGATTAAGTGTGGTTCCCACTGATCCCAAATGGCGATCGCTTCTTGTCCATTACTGGCTTCTTGAACTTCAAAGCCCATAGGACGAAGAAGCTTGACTAATAATTGACAATTAACTGGCTTGTCATCCACCACTAAAATTTTGTAAGTTGGTTGATTTGGCGCAAGTGACAATGCCCGCCTTTTTTCGGATGGATTGTTAATTGCTTCCTTACCTAATTGCACTTTAAGCTGAAATTGAAAAATTGTACCTTTGCCAACTTCACTAGTAACCGAAATCTCTCCACCCATTAACTGCACAAATCTCTGACTAATAGCTAAACCTAAACCTGTTCCTTCTTGTTTTTCTTTGCCCGACTGAGTCTGAGCGAAGGAAACAAATAAATTAGATAATTCATCAGGAGCTATACCTACGCCAGTATCACAAACTTGAAGATGTAAGATGCAAGCTTGGTCTAAATTACTCACATTTGTCAAATTCAGTCTAACTGTACCGACTTCCGTAAATTTAATCGCATTGCCAAGCAAATTAATTAAGACTTGACGAAGCTTAACTTCATCGGTGCAGATATAACGTGGTACATCTAAATCGCGCTCAAAGATTAACTTTAGCCTACTGTTAGTTGCCCGTAGTTGCAGCATATCCTCTATATCATCCAGTAAATGATACAGATCAAAATCTTGAATGTTGAGGGTTGACTTACCTGCCTCAATTTTGGATAGATCGAGAATATTATTGATTAAGGTTAATAAATAATCACCACTACGATTAATAATGCTGGCGTTTTCATACTGTTCTTTTGGTAAATTCGTGGTTCGCATCATCAACTGTGAAAAGCCGATTACGGCGTTAAGAGGCGATCGCAATTCATGACTCATATTAGCAATGAATGTACTTTTGGCTTGATTAGCAGCTTCGGCTTTTGTTGCTAGTTCTATAGCCTTCGCTTCACTATTTTGTAGCTCTTGAGTACGTTCAATTACTCTTTGTTCTAGTTCAATATTGGATCTTTGCAATCGCAAATTAGCGCGATCGTTTTCGGCTACTATCGCCATAACTAGCATCGTAGTAATCGCAATCACGCCCATAAATATTTGCAGTAATAAAACTGAGTTGCCATCGGCTTGAGGCTTATAAAAAACGCCAATCTCATTGGCTGTAGCAACTGAAGCAGTCATAGAGATGACCATTACAGTTAAAGTGGTGAACTTAGAGCCAAAGCGAAAGGCTGACCAGAGTAAAGGCGGTAAGAGCAAGTATTCAACGGGTTGACCTTTGAGAAATGCAAAATAAGCAACAATGCCTAAACTGGATATAGCTGTGATTATTTCCCAATTTACCCAAGATGCGATCTTTGAATCCCTTGGCGATCTCACCCATACAAACAACAAGGGGGCAAACACCAAAACGCTAATTGAATCACCAATCCACCAATTGAAGAAAATATGTGCAATGTTTTTCCAAACATCCTTCATGAGCGCAGTATAAGATAATATGCCAATCGTTGTTTGAAATATGGTTCCAGTAAATACTGCACAAAGCGAAAAAATCACAACATGGCGGACTTGACGAAGCGGATAGTTAGTACGTGTAAAATGTAATATTAGGGAGACGGTAATCAAGGTTCCAATTGTCGAACCAATACTTGCTCCTAAGGGAGGGAAGAAAACACTTAATCCCTTCCTATGCAAGTTATAAAGGAATGTTCCTAAGAAGATCCCAATCCAGCGCGATCGCCCCCACACTAGAAGTAATCCGACAATAACTCCTGACCCCGGCCAAAGCGGAGATGGAATATTGGGATGTTTGGGTAGGCCATAAACAACGATCCAAGAGACAGCGATATAGGCGATCGCGATAGTTACGATCTCCAGCCACCAATGAGGATTTTTTAGTTCTAGCCCAAATCGCTCAAGACTCCAATTGGATCTATTAGTCGTGTGGACATCCGTTGAATGAGGTTTCATGGCAATTTTTTCTTTTGTAAGGGCTGTGCTCCTATCCCAGCCCTAGAATTTGTAAAGCGATTGCTTAAAGGCGATCGGCTAATTCTAACCACCGCTCAGTTGATTTTTCGATCGCCTGATTTAGTTCCGCTAAGCGATCGGATAACTTCTGCAATTCTATATGACTAGTGGGTGGATTGTGGTAAAGCTTCTTCTCGACTTCAGTTTTCTCAGCTTCCATTTGGGGAATTTTTACTTCTAGATCTTCATACTCGCGTTTTTCTTTGAAGGAGACTTTAGAACTCTTTTTTGGCTCCGCTTTTTGCTTTTGGGTTTCCGTCGTAATCGTGGGAACAATGCTGTTTTTTTGCTCTTTTCCGTCTTTACTTACCTGCTCCTTTGATTCATTGCTTGTGGCTTCTGCTTCGTCTTTTTTGTATTCTAAGTAGACAGAATAGTTGCCGGGGTATAAACGAACTTCTCCAGCGCTCTCAAAGGAAAAAACCATTTCAACTGTACGGTCAAGAAAATAGCGATCGTGGGAAACCACAATCACGCATCCATTAAAATCTTCGAGATATTCCTCTAATACGGCAAGGGTTTGCACATCCAAATCGTTTGTCGGTTCATCGAGGATTAATACGTTCGGAGCCTCCATCAATACTTTTAACAGGAATAAACGCCGCTTTTCACCACCAGATAGTTTGTTAATCGGTGCATACTGTTGATTTCCAGGAAAGAGAAATCGCTCTAGCATCTGCGAAGCGGTGATCACGCTGCCATCAGAAGTTTTAACTAGTTCCGAAACATTTTTAAGATAGTCAATGACTCGCAAGTTGCCATTGTCAGCAAGGTCATCAGAATGTTGATCGAAATACCCAAAATGGATGGTCGTCCCGATTTCTACAGTTCCTGAATCTGGCTGTAAACTACCCGTGATCATGTTCATCAGCGTAGATTTGCCAGCACCATTACTGCCGATGATACCGATACGGTCTTCGGGAGTGAAGTTATAGGAGAAGTCTTTAATCAGGGTGCGATCGCCATAGGATTTAGAAATGCGATTAAGTTCGACTACTTTTTTGCCAATGCGCCGCCCTGTGGTGGTGATATCGACTTTGGCATTCGCTTGTTTAAATTCCGTTGCTTGCAAAGCATGGGCGCGATCGATGCGTGCTTTTTGTTTGGTACTCCGAGCCTTTGGTCCTTTTTTCAGCCATTCCAACTCACGACGCAATAGTCCCGCATGTTTGCGCTGCGTACTCAGTGAAGATTCTTCTGCTTCCGCTTTTTTCTCTAGATAATAGGAATAGTTGCCTGAATAGTTATATAAATCGCCACGATCGATTTCGATAATGCGATTGGTGACTTTATCTAGAAAATAGCGATCGTGGGTAATGAGGAGTAATGCGCCACGATAACGATTGAGGTAGCTTTGCAACCATTCAACCGAGAGAGCATCAAGATGGTTGGTCGGCTCATCCATTAGTAAAACATCGGGTGCCGAGAGCAAAGCCGAGGCGATCGCAATCCGTTTGCGATATCCACCCGAAAGACTACCAATTTTTGCTTCTAAATCTTCAATTCCTAATTTAGTCAAGACAATTTTGGCATTAGTCTCCAAATCCCAAGCGCCCGTCATATCCATACGTTCGGATACAATCGACAATCGATCCAATAACCGATCTTGATCGCCATGTCCGTGGGATAACTTATCAGAAATTTCTTCGTATTCTTTGACGAGGGACATTTGTTCGCCACTATCGGCAAATACTTGCTCTAAAACCGTATTTTCTTCGTTCAGATCTGGCTGTTGTGGCAAGTAAATAATCTTGGCGCTGGAATTGATCCATAGTTCACCCCCATCACTATGCTCCAGTCCTGCAATCATTTTGAGTAATGTGGACTTGCCCGATCCGTTTGTGCCGATCAGCCCAACTTTATCGCCTTCATCGAGGCTAAAACTCGCATCTTTGAGAATTTCTTTAATGCCAAAATCTTTTCTGAGCGATCGCAGTGTAAAAAGTGCCATGCCTTGTCATCTATGAACTTATAGTCTAGTTTAGCTTGATTTCAACCGATGCCAGAAAAGTGAGAGTAGTACTAGTCCTGTCAGTAATCCATAAATCAATCCGACAAAGAGCGTTGCAAAATACCCTAGCTTTTGCATCAATAAGCTTCCAATCAGTAAGCTGATGTATGAACCGCATGTGGTAGCTACAATCCACCAATTCGCCAGCTTGAATTTTTGTCTGAGAATGTACCACTGCGCCAATCCTGTCGAAAATCCCCGCAGACATGCATATATAGTCAAAAAATCCACAGCATCGCCATAGGTAATCGCGATCTGGAAACTAGCCCAAGAACTGAACGCTCCTCCTAAAGTGCCTCCCACCAATGTTGTTAACAGCCAGCCCATACCGAGAATTTGTTTTCTAATTACTAGCCATTGCATCATTGCGATCGCAATGCTCATCACCGCAAAACTCAATAAGACCCCCAAATCCCCCATCACATAGTCCGTGACAAAGGCGCTGATTTTGCCGCCGCCAGCATAGCCGATCGCCGTTGCTACAACCCACAGAGGCAAAAAACTCCAATGTGGGTTTCTTGTGGCTAACCCTTTTACCCTAAACTTTACCCTAAGCTTTTTTAACAAAAATTTGAGCCAATTAATGAGAAGACTATACTTTCTACTGCCTGGAACCACAAGTAAATTTGCCTGTGGTGGCTTGTGGGCGGAATTAAAAACACTAAAACTGGCTCAACATATTTGTCCTGCTGAGATCGTGACCTATCGTCAACGGGAGAAAGATCATCTATGGTTAGACGATCTATTAAATTCTGACGATCGTACCCACTTAAAGGATGTAATTTTTGTGATGTGCTGGGGGTTTGATGTTGCCAAACTTGCTCCTAAATTAAAAGATTTAAATGCGATTTATCATGCCCATAGTTCAGGCTATGGCTTTAACTTACCTGCTGGTGTGCCAATTATTACGGTTAGTCGCAATACGCTTGGCTACTGGGGACAGCGATCGCCCCATGCTCTACTTTATTATTTACCGAATGAAATTTCTGATAAGTTTCAAGATTGGCAAGGCGATCGAGACATTGATGTTTTAGTACAAGCTCGAAAATCCTCTAGTTATTTAATGAAACAATTAATTCCTGCGTTGCAAGAACGATGTCATGTGCAAGTTGTCGATCGCTATGTGGAAGAACTAGAAGGACTATTTAACCGTGCGAAAGTCTATCTATATGATTCCGCAGAATATTGGGCTGTGCAGGGAGTAACTGAAGGATTTGGTCTACAGCCAATGGAGGCTATGGCATGTGGATGTCAAGTTTTTTCGAGTGTTAATCATGGATTGTCAGATTATTTAGATCCTGCTTTTAACAGTTATAAAATTGCTGGATATTCTCAAGAGTTCGATTTACAGCGCATTCTTAAAGTAATTCACAAGGATCAAAAGCTATCTTTAGCATCAACGGTATTAGATGAATATCGCACCAAAAATATCATTATGCGGTTACAGGTGATTTTAGAAGAATTAAATGAATTTTTTGATCACAAGCAAATTCAACAAGGTAATATTCCTAGCTTGGATTATTGGCAAGTGATGAAATTGCGATCGCAAAGGATGGTTACCAAAATTAAACACAAATTGAAATTTTAGATGTATTTATAATTAAGTTAAAATTGGGAAGTGAGATTAATAAAAACTTATCGCATATAACAGTCCTAAATTATTTGTGAGACTCGTTAGGATTCGACCAAGCATAGTCAATACTCTATGCTGTCTGAGATTTATCGAAATCACTCTAAATATTATTAAAGATTTTTATATGTTTATGTTGCTTGGCTAAATCATGAACAAATTAGAGATTTTACAGGCAAAAATAACCCAATTAGAAGCTGAAAACCGTTTTTTGCAGGAGCAACTAGCGCAAATTTCTACTACAAAATTAGTTTGTGATTTAGAGGGGGATTTAATTGCAAATTTAGCCCAAAATCTTATTGGAAAACTGCGTTCGGGGATTGTGGTTCACGACGAGGATACCAAGATTTTGTTTGCGAATGCAACCGCCGCTAAAATCATGGGCATGATCCAGACTGAGATTTCAGGTAAAGATATTAACGATCCAGATTGGCGTTTTTATCATGGTGATGGCAGCTTAATGCCCATTGAGGATTTCCCAATTAATAAGGTGTCAAGGGAAAAAAGACAACTTCTTAATTATGAGTTGGGATTTTATCGCTCTGATACTCACGAAATGGTGTGGACTTTGATTGATGCTTATCCTGAATTCGATCTTCAAGGAAATATAAGCCAAACAGTTGTCACTTTTGTAGATATTAGCGATCGCAAACAAGTCGAAACTGAACTCGAACATACTCGCAACTTTTTGCAAAATATCATCGATCGTCTTCCTGTTGCTTTGTTTGTCAAAGATGGTAGAGAAGATCGTTTTGGCAAAATGATGCTTTGGAATCGCACTAGTGAAGCGATGTTTGGTTTAGCTGCGGAGGAGGTGATTGGTAGGACTATATACGACCGTTTCCCTAAAGAACAAGCTGATTTCTTTTATCAAAAAGATCGAGAAACTTTTGCAAATTGTAGTCTTGAAGATGTTGTAGAAGAAACGATTGATAGCCTTAGTTTAGGACGAAGAGTTTTACGTACGGTGAAAGTTCCACTATACGATCGCGATCGTAGCCCTCAATATCTACTCTGTTTTTCGGAAGATATTACGGAGCGCAAGCAAGCAGAAATAGCTTTAAGGGAGAGTGAAGATCGATTTCGGCAAATGGCAGAAAATATTCAAGAAATCTTTTGGCTGATTGACATTAACTTAACGCAATTTATCTATGTTAACCCCGCCTATGAAACTATTTTGGGTCGTTCTTGCGATAGTCTCTATGAGAGTCGCCAATCATATATAGATGCGATTCACGCAGAAGATCGCGAAAAAGTTACTACTATCTACAATCAAAATCGCGCTTCGGGATGGTGCATGGAATATCGCATAATTAAACCGAATGGAGAAGTAAGATGGCTTTTTGAACATGCAGTACCTGTCCGTAATACTTTTGGCGATCTGCAAAATATTGTCGGAATTGTGCAAGATATTACCGAACGTAAAGCTAGTGAAGAACGCCTTATTTATCAAGCTTTTCACGATAGTTTAACAGGACTGCCTAATCGCATATTATTCACCGATCGCCTAGAAATGGTGCTCAAAAAATCCAAACGAATTGTGCAGCATCAATTTGCGCTACTTTTTATAGATTTAGATCGATTTAAAATTGTCAATGATAGTCTCGGACATCTGATCGGCGATCGCTTACTGATCGAGATTGCCGCAATCCTTGAAAAATCTGTGCGTTCTTTTGATACAGTAGCTCGCTTTGGGGGAGATGAGTTTACGATTTTATTAGATAGTATTCGTAGTTCTCAAGATGCGATCGATGTGGCGGAGCGGATTCATACATATCTCCAAAATGAACTGGAGATTGATAACCACAAAATCTTGACTAGCGCCAGTATTGGGATTGTCGTTGGTTCCAATGATTATGAAAATGCTAGCGACTTACTCCGAGATGCTGATATTGCGATGTATCGCGCTAAAGATAGCGGTCGAGCTTGTCATGAAATTTTCGATCGTACTATGTACGACCTCGCCCTCAGTCGTCTTCAGGTTGAGAATGAATTGCGATGGGCGATCGAACGCGAAGAATTCTTAGTTTATTACGAGCCGATTGTTTGTTTACAAACAATGGAATTGTATGGGTTTGAAGCGTTAGTCCGTTGGCAACATCCCGCAAAGGGGCTATTAACCGCAGGTGCGTTTATTCCCCTTTGCGAAGAAACAGGGCTAATCGTGACACTTGGTAAATGGGTGTTGCAGACTGCCTGTCAGCAAATAAAAGCATGGCAAGAGAAGTTTCCCTTATCTAAACATCTAATAATTAATGTAAATCTATCTGGAAAGCAATTAAAAGCACCAAATATAGTTCAAACAATTGATGACATTTTGCGAGAGTCGGGAATTCCCACAACCAGCTTAAATTTAGAAATCACAGAAACTCTGATAATTGAGAATACTGAGATTGCGATTAGAATCTTTCAGCAATTGCGAGAGAGAAATATTCATCTAAGTCTCGATGACTTTGGTACTGGCTATTCATCCCTAAGTTACCTTCAGCGATTTCCCGTAAGTACACTCAAAATTGATCGCTCATTTATCAGTCAGATTCACTCTTGTAATTCCAGCAGCGATCGCAATATGGAAATTGTTAAAGCAATTATTGCCCTCGCCCATGGGATGAATATCAGGGTGATTGCCGAAGGTATAGAGATGAAAGAACAGATTACCCAATTACAGGAGTGGAATTGTGATTTTGCTCAAGGTTACTTCTTTGCTCGTTCATTACCCGCCAAAGCTGCCGAAAAATTGCTAAGTGGTGAATCACCGTGGAAAGGCTTCGCATTACAAAAAAACTAGATATAGCAAAAAAAGAGTTAGCCAGTACAAACCAAAACCAAAGAAATGAGTTGAGGCGCTTTGCGCTTCAACTCATTTCTTTGGTTTTATGACCTTAGATGACTAACCCACTTAATGGGGAGCTTGCACTTGCATAAGCTTTCACAGGAATTCTGCCAGACAAATAAGCGGTTCTTCCTGCTTCGGTTGCCATTCCCATCGCTCGACCCATAGCAACTGGATTACTAGCACAGGCGATCGCGGTATTCACCAATAAAGCGTGAGCGCCCAATTCCATCGCTGCCGCCGCTTCGCTGGGAACACCGATACCCGCATCAACGACCACAGGAATCTTTGACTCTTCGATGATGATCGAAATATTTGCGGCGTTATTAATTCCCTGCCCTGAACCAATCGGCGATCCGAGAGGCATCACGGTCACACATCCGATTTCTTCGAGGGTTTTGGCTAGTCGTGGATCGGCATTGATATAAGGCAAGACTGCAAACCCTTCTTTTACTAATTGTTCGGCAGCTTTACAAGTACCTAGGGGATCGGGCAGTAAATACTTAAGATCGGGAATTACTTCTAGTTTGACAAAATTATTATCTTCTTGCCCCAAAATTTTCGCCATCTCTCGACCTAATCTTGCCACGCGCACCGCCTCATCGGCAGTTTGGCAACCTGCGGTATTTGGCAAAAGCCAATATTTGCTCCAGTCGATCGCTTCACCTAGTCCTTCATGTCCTGCCGCATTGGTTTGTACCCGTCGTACTGCCACTGTGACAATTTCGCAGCCACTAGCCTCGATCGCCTGACGCATCACATCGAAATTGGTATATTTACCTGAGCCAGTCATCAGTCGAGATCGGAACTTACGACCCGCAATTTCGAGCAGATCGTCAGATGAACCCGTAGAGTCAGATATTTGGTTACTTAGAGTGAAAAAAGGCGAAGAAGCGATCATATCAAGGGATTAAAAGGTTATTTGCAAAT
>CAIJEA010000747.1 GCA_903819605.1 uncultured cyanobacterium
TAACGCTCTTGAATTTGTAACTTAGCGCCGCATTGAGTGCAAAACTTGGTTGTTATGGAGTTTGAGCGATCGCAAGCAAGACAAAGGCAGTTACTCATGCTAGGTAAATCCTAGAAAATTTAGCTTTGACGATCTAGTTATAACCTAACGTGAGCAAATCTTAGCAATACGATGATTTCACAGGTGATGTCGGGCGATCGCATTGTAGATGTGGCGATCGGTGATCGCAGGTAAAATAAAACTGTGAATGTCTCCAAAAAACGAAAACTATGCTAGAAGCAACCGTTCGCGATAATCAAGAGCTTTCTCAGCTAATCCAACAGGCAACCTCTAAACGAGAAGCCATAACCCTAGTCCAAGAAGGGCAGCAAAAAGCAGTCTTGTTAAGTTTGGAAATGTTTCAAGCATTAATAGGAATTAGCGATCGGCGAGAGAACTTGCCAGCCGAAGGGTTCGCAGCCATGTCACATCAACTTTTTACAAAATCTGGCTACGACTCAACCGACAAAATAATGCAACTAATTCAGGACGTAAAACAAGAATTAGCAACCGAAAGAGAACAAAGGCTTAATGACGGGAAAATCAATACCTAGTTTGCCAAACTCGATATTTCTCGACACAAATATCTTTATTTTGGGAGCGCTCGATCTAGAAAGTGATGAAAGCAAAATTTTATCCATATTGGAATCTGATAAAAATAGCGACCAACAAACCAAAGTTATTGTCTCTCAAGAACTAATCGAGCAAATCCTACGAGTTGGTAAGCGCTTACAAAACAAAGACTGGTCAAGTGGTCTACTAGCAAGACTTTGGCAGCAATTACAAATTGATTTTATATTTGTAGACGACCAAGATATTCAAGCGATCGCTTCATTCCCCGTGAAGATGCAGGAGTTTATCTCACCGCCAAACAAGGAAAAGCCCAATGCTTTGTGTCAAGAAACTACAAGCTAATTCGCGCTCTTGTCGAACAAACTGAAGAATTTGAATGTCTCACCCCAAGAGAGTTTCTACAAAAATATGCTTAATAGCTTGGATAGAAGACTTTGTTTGAGCGATCGCACCATAGATTTGCTGATATGCGATCTCCATGAGCGATAATCAATTTATTGCGATCGCAAAGGTTAAAAATATGGCAGCAACTATTTTTGATATTGGTACACTGATCGTTCGATCTCCAGACATTTGTGGCGATCGCCCTCGCATCGCGGGAACAAGAATTACCGTCGGACGCATTGCCACATTATGGAAACAAGGCTTAACACCAGAAGAAATTGCCGACAACTGGGGTTACCTCAGTATGGCGCAAGTCTACGCCGCACTCACTTACTATCATGCTAATCGTGAAGAGATCGAACAATCCTTAAAACGCGATCGGGAAGATTACGATCAACTATATGCCGAACATCTAGCAACAAAGGGAATCGTAAAATGAGTCCGATTTGCTTTTATCTAGACGAAGACAGCATGAATCGGTCATTACTCATGGCATTACGCCAAAGAGAAATTGATGTAACAACCGTAAGCGAAGTGAAACGTGAAGGATTTTCTGATGAAGAACAATTGCTATGGGCTGCTAAAAATAATCGAGTCATCTGTACCTATAACATTCGCGACTTTAGCAAACTTCACAAGCAGTTTTTAGCAAAGAATCAGGATCATGCAGGAATA
>CAIJEA010000748.1 GCA_903819605.1 uncultured cyanobacterium
AGGTTTAGCTTTCAAGACAATGCCAGCTTTTAGTGCTGAACCAATGATGGATGTTCGCACCAAGGGTATGGTCAAGGGTGAAGGGGACGTTTACACCAGAGACTTTGGTACAAAAGTTAAATTTGACAGCCGATCAAAAACAGAAGGCATACAAAATTTTTGTTGACAGTAACAAGAAAATCGCTCAATACCTCACTCCAGAGCAACGCCAGAAAGTAGAAGCAGGTTTCAAAGCAAAACAGGGTTTTGGGGCTATTCTCAAATCTTTGAATCTCACTGCCGATCAACAGAAAAAGATTGGTGCAGTTTTGGTTGAGCGCAGAAAGCTGTTTGTGGCAATTTTGACTCCTGAACAGAAGAAAAAGTTTGAAGTTTTATCTCCTGTTAAGAAATAGGTTCTAGACACAAAAAAGACTCGCTTTGCGAGTCTTTTTTGTGTCTAGATTGCATGTTGTTTAAGCTCTTCTAAAGACACGATTTTTAAGGCTGCTTCATGGGTCGCAGCAAGATCCACTGGAGGGGCAACTCCTGCTACTAAAGCTTCTTTCCAACGCGAGGCACACAAACACCAGCGATCGCCTGCTTTTAGTCCTGCGAAATTAAACATCGGCATAGGTGTCGCTAAATCATTACCTTGAGATTTAGTATAAGCAAGGAATTCATCAGTGACTTCTGCACAAATAACATGCACGCCAATATCGCGATCGCCTGTTTGACAGAATCCATCACGATAAAATCCTGTTAATGGCGAAGAGCAACATAGTTTCAAATTTTCGCCTAAAACATTTTTGATGACAGCCATAATTTTTAAGATTTGTGAGCGGCGTTACTCTGCACCGATGTTTGTAAAATATTTTGGTATTCCGCTTCAGTAGCCATATCTAGAGTAGTCTCTACCCTATCTAAAAAGACTTTACCTTCTAGATGATCGTACTCATGCTGAAAAATTCTTGCCACAAAATCAGTTAACTTGGCAAGTTGGCGATCGCCTTGACGATCTGTATATTCAATTTCGATTTCACGATAACGTGGCACAAGTCCGCGAATCATCGGCACTGACAGGCAGCCTTCCCAACCTTTTTCGGTTTCAAATGAATGCGAAATGATCTTAGGATTGATCATCGCCGTTGGTTCCATTTGTGGGGCATGGGGATAGCGAGCATTAGGATGAGAAGCAATAATCACAAGTTGGAGTGATCGCCCGATCTGAGGAGCCGCTAAACCTACACCCTTACTTTCCGTGAGAGTAATTAGCATCTCATCAATTAATTGCTGGATCTCGCGATCTTGCACATCAGAGATCGGTCGCGCAATCTCTCTTAATGCTGGATTTCCAAGCTGATATACAGTTGATTTTTGAACTTTGGGTTTAAATATTCGGTTAAATATTTTTTCAAGCGATCGGACAAGCATCGTTTAATTACCTAACAGCATGTTGAAAAAGAGAATCAAAGATTATATTTGCTTAACCCAAGGGTTAAGCATAGCTATAAACCCAGAATAGAGTTGCGGGGGGTTGGGCCGCAACACGA
>CAIJEA010000749.1 GCA_903819605.1 uncultured cyanobacterium
GGCACAAGACCCCAGTTATGGCGATCGGGCTGTATCATCGACCGCTTTATATGCTGGAGTTACTATCATTTCACGGTTCTCATTCCCTCACGATTTAACTGACCAGTGCCGCATTCCCAAATGAAGAGAATCTGTAAAATCATTAATTTGAGAATGCTAAACCACTGCGAGATCGTAGATATCTAGACAATAGCGCCAACAATTTATAGAGTTTGTTGCTCGATCCACCGACGCATTTCATTATCAGTGTCAGCATAGACAGATTGACCCGTGATCGGATTGTAGGCATACCACCACTGATTTCCTGCGCGATCGCAAACTTGCTTAACCTTAAGTTCAGCTTTTGGTAATAGAACATTCCTTAGCGCTTGCCATAGCGACTCAACATTGTTAACAGGAGCAGCCATCGTCGTCCCTTGATAAGGAGCGATCGCAGTTCTTTCTAGCTCCAACATTGCTAAAAGCTCGGTGTTGTGGTTTATGCGGGCAACTTCGATCCGACGCTCTAGCGAATCCCACATACTAGCAATATGTTTCCTATAGCTATCAGAAACTTTGGAACTGCTGAGGAGCAAGGAAGTATCTGTAATTTGTTGCATAGTGTTATTCATAGTCTCGATGGCACGAGATAGTGCCTATATATATTTAATCTAGTTATATTACATAGTATATATTGATACAAAAACTATCTGTGTATATTTTTCTGTGTTAAAAATCACAAAACATTAAGAACAAGGAAATTTAGTCGATTGGGGGATGCGGTTAGGCGCATATATCAGCATTTCTACGCAGATACATCGCGATCGCCTTCAAGCAACTTGACTAAAAGTACTAAAATCAAACTTAATCGCCAAACTAAACTAAAGCTCCATGACCAATGCCAACCTGCCCCGCCGTGAAAGTTTAGTCAATCGCTTGATTTTTGGTTTAACCACTAGTACATCCCTACTAGCAACCGCCACCTTAATTTTGTTGTTGCATTTGCAGCAAGGCACACCAGAATTAGAAGCCTTCACCACATGGCTCGCGATCGTCATTCTCTCTGCGGGTTTAGGCTCTGGACTGTTTGTAGCAATTTCGATTATTCGCAGCATTCAGCCACCACTTACCGAACTTGCCGATGCGGCGGAAGAAATAACTACAGGCAATTTGTCAGCGCGATCGCAATTAAATCGAGCCGATGAAATTGGCGAATTTTCGAGAGTATTTAACCGCATGGCGGCTCAGCTTGAATCAAAGACCGCCACCCTCGAAGCCCGTGATATCCAGTTTGCACTTCAATCCCTCGATCGCGTTTTAGTCAACACCACCGATCAGCACAAACTTATCAAGGCAAGTTTAGAAGAAATTTGTAAGCTCACAGGTGCTCAACTAGGCAGCATTTATCTATGGGAAATTCCATCCTCACGACCAGAAGGATGTTTAGTACTAAGTGCAGAATGGGGATACAAAACTAGTCAGGCCCTTACGGAGATCAACCTTGGAGAAGGGATCATTGGTCAGGCAGGACAACTAGAAGAAGCAATTATCTGGGAAGGCGATCGGCTCAAAGGTCAAACTCTCGTTTATCGCACTCCCGTTGGCGATCTATTACCACAGAGCCTTTCCGCCTATCCATTAATGCTCAGACAGAGCCTTGTCGGAGTTCTCTTTTTGGGTAGCTTGACTCAACTATCAGAGCATAGTCGGAATATTCTGCAATCGATCGGTCGCCGTCTCGCTACCGCCATTAGTAACGCTCAGAGCATCGAAACGATCGCCCGTCAGCGTGAAGAACTCACCACCGTGTTTGAGCAACTTGCCGATGGTGTATTGCTCAGCGATCCTGCGGGACGTATTCTCAAAATCAACTCTGCGGGACGCAAAATCCTAAGCTTTAACTCCTTAGCTTCGACCAATGGAGTCCCTGCATCGCCCGTAATTGCAAAATCGATGGAAGAGATTGTCAAACAATTTGACATTAGACATCAGGATGGAGAACCAGTAGATTTGGCGAGTCTTGTTGTTTTTCGTGCCATGTCAACAGGTGAAGTCGTTGAAGATCAAGTAGTTTTACGTCAACCCGATGGCAATGAAATCATTCTCAGTACTAAAGCGGCTCCCCTTGTCGGCAGTGAATCAGAACTAATCGGTAGCGTCATGATTTTGCGCGATGTCACGGAACAACGTTACCGCGACAAGGTGATGCAAGAGACCAATAAGATTATGATCGAGCAGCAAAAGCGGATGGGGATTTTGCAGCGTCTCACCAACTTGATCAACCAGCAGTTACAGGATCTCGATGTTCTCTTAGAATCAGTTGTGGAGGCGACCTGTGACGCAATCATGTGGGCAGAGGTCTGCGTACTTGCCCTCTACAATCCCAAGGATAACCAACTGATGCTATCGGCTGCGAAGGGTTTGCCCGATGATTTCCCCCTACAAGAATCCTTTGATTTAGATACGCCAAACCTGATTGCACAGGTATTTAAAGAAGGAATTCCCATTGAAATTAAAGCTGGTGAATCGCGATTAGTAGAATTTCTTCCTGTCAAAAGTGCCTTATGCGTACCAATTGAATCTAGTCGCTCTGGTCGTTTGGGAGTTCTGGCAATCGGACATTTTCATCTGGAACGAGCGAGTTCCCGTGAAGATTTAAATTTACTAGCTTCTTTTGGAGTTCAAGCGGCGATCGCGATTGGTAATGCTCAGTTAATTAACCAGATCGAAGCCCAAAATGCTCAGCTACTAGAAGCAACCCAACTCAAGAGTCAATTTCTCGCGAATATGAGCCATGAACTACGAACGCCAATGAACGCTATTATTGGCTTCTCGCAAGTTCTATTACGTCAGCGACGCGACGCTCTCTCATCGAGTCAAGTCGATATGGTCGAACGTATCCTTCGCAATGGCAAAAATTTGCTGGACTTGATTAATGATATTCTCGACCTATCGAAAATTGAAGCGGGGAAAATGGAATCTCATCCAGAGTTATTCAATCTCGATGAGCTTATTCACCATACCTGTGAAAGTCTGCAACCGCTCGCTAGTATCAAGTCCTTAAATTTTGTTTTTCAAAATCATATTGGCAGTTGTGCTATCTACCATGACTCCATTCGGATTAAACAAATTATCACAAACTTAGTCTCTAATGCTATTAAATTTACGGATGTTGGGGAAGTCCGCGTCGAGCTAAAATATGCTTCAGACCCATCCGAAGAGCTTATTTCCGATCAAAATTCAGTGACCGAAGAAGCGCAAATATCTACAATTGCAACATCAAATATACATATCTCAGTTCGAGATACAGGAATTGGTATTGAGCCAGAGTTTCAGCGCACAATTTTTGAGCAATTCCGTCAAGTCGATCAGTCTTCTACGCGCAAGCATGGCGGTACTGGTTTGGGTCTAGCAATTACGGAGCAGCTGGTAATCTTAATGGGTGGCTCAATTCACGTAGAAAGTGAAGTTGATCGAGGTTCTACTTTTACTGTTGAGCTACCACCTCGATTAAACAAAATTCAAGATAGCTAAAAAGAGTGTAATGGTATCGCCGTAAAATAAGGAACCAATTTTTGTGTTGAGCAGCTTCGCCGCTCAACACAAAAATTGGTTCCTTATTAAATTGCACAACCCTTAAGCTCTTTTTAGTTATTTACCTTCTACTTTGTCGCGATATTCGCTGGCAGACATGGTGTCACTAAGTTCGCTTTCATCTTCGATATTAATCTTTAGTAACCATGACGCGCCGTAGGGATCGTTAGCAATATTTTCTGGTTCATCAACTAACGCGGTATTTGCTTCCACCACTGTTCCCGTTAAAGGTGAATAGATATCTTCCACAGCTTTGACTGACTCAATCGTTCCGAAGGTTTGACCTTTCTCTACCTTTGTTCCAACTTCAGGAAGATCGAGAAACACGATATCGCCTAATTGATCGATCGCAAAAGCCGTAATCCCCACAGTAACAGTGTCATCTTCCAGTCGAATATATTCGTGGGAGTTAGTATATTTTAGGTCTTCGGGATATTCAAACATCTGACTACTTTTTCCTTTTTGCTGTCGTTGTTGCTATGAAGATGATCGGTTTCGCAGAATAAGGCGATCGCTGCCCACAGTCTTTATACCAAAAATTGCGCTCAAAAAAGAGGAGAACACTAAGCATTCTCCCTCTAACAGTAATTAATGAGCAAAAGAACCACCAAAAAAAGATTAAAAGCGTTGCCTTGCAACGCTTTTAATCTTTTTTTGGGTTTTGTTTTGAGAGCGAAGCGCTGTAACTTCTTTATTTTGGATCGGCGATCGCTTCGACCTCATCTAGGGGTTCGCGTTTAGAGAATCCCCATAGAAAAACTAGACCAATGCAGGTCAGCATTAACCATTCAGGCGGAACAAGGCTATCGGAAAACACTTTGATAAGTAGGCGTAATCCTACCAATAAAACGATCAAATAGCCTGCCGACTCAAGGTGCGTAAATTCTTCCAACCATTTAATAAAAAGCTCTGCCAAAAAACGCAATGTGATAATTCCTGCTACCCCACCAATTACGACTAACCAAGTTTCTTGTGCAACCGCCACAGCTGCCGTCACACTGTCTAATGAAAATGCTAAGTCTGTAAGCGATACTAGCGCTACAACTTGCCATAGCTTATCCGCCATCCGCACGGGATTCTTTGCGTCATGTCCATCTTGTGATTTTTCTAAGAAAAATTTCCCTGCAAGCCAGAGTAGATAAAGGGAACCTGCTAGCTCAAACTGCCAATATTTGATTACCCATGTAGCGGTAAAAATCAAGATGATACGTAATACAAACGCCCCAATTAAGCCATAACGTAGCGCCCATTCCTCCTGCTTTGGGTCTGGTAGACTTCTTACGATCGCGGCAAGAGCGATCGCGTTGTCAGCAGACAGAATCGCCTCTAGAAGAATCAGCACCACCAAAATGGGGATGACTTCAACCCTAAAGAATGAAACATCCGTATTTAGAAACTGCTCGAACATTCAGTGGGATCCACAACAAAAAATCAACAAAACATTACTAGTATACAAAACATTAGACTATCGGCTAGAGAATTAAAATTTGGATATATCACGCTAAATTACCGTTCAACACTAGGAAATAAAACGCAAAGAATAAGATGCGGTGCTTTGCGCCGCATCTTATTCTTTGCGTTTTATTTTTCATTTTAAAAAATTAGAATTTACGCAAAATAACGAAATGTAGTGGCAATTCATGAATTGCCACTACGATAAATGCGGGTTTAGAGCTGTTTTTACGTAAGCCCTAAAAATATTGAAGATATAAAGCCACCTAAAATACTTTGGACTTTTCATCACATTTTGCTGTTTAAAAAGTAGCAAAGGCGTGAAGACATCTCGAAACTCTCTACTTTTTGTTACATTTTGCTGTGTTGTAGTGCGAGTTGGTGTGATAACAATTAGTAAGGGATTGCTTAATACAGGTACTTTTTCATGAAGTCAATAGCCTTTACACACTCCGTGACTGCGATCGCTAGCGCCCTCATTGCTAGCATCATGACAATTGGCGGGGCATCGAGCGTCCAAGCGCAAAATGCCGAACATCTTAAAGCTCTATTGGAAAATCACACTTGCCAGCGTTGTGAACTAAGCGGCATTCAGGCAACTGGAGCAAATTTACGCGAATCGTTTATCGATGTTGCGGATCTACGAAAAAGTGCTCTCTCTGGAGCAACTCTTGCCTTTAGCACAATGTATTATGCAGACTTTCGTGGCTCCGATCTCAGCAACACTGATTTGCGGAACACTTTTTTTATTAACAGTGATTTGATTCAAGCCAATCTGTCTGGTACAAATGCAAGAAATAGCCGATGGAAATATGCTGACTTAACCGAAGCCAACTTGCAAAATGCCAATTTAATCGACATCGAATTGGTCTATGCCAAGCTCAATCGCGCTAATCTCAGCAATGCATCTTTGCGAAACGCTAGCCTCTATGGGGCTGACTTAACTGGTGCAAACCTTAAGGGTGCAGATTTATATCGAGCCGATCTCACTAGTGCTAACCTTACTAATGTCGACCTAAGTCAGGCTAATCTTTGCCGTGCAACGATGCCTGATGGCTCGATGTCGATGCAAGGATGTCTATTGAAATAAACTTAAATAAACAATTCAGAGTGGCTTCGACTACGCCCAGCCAAAGGACTACGCTGGCTGAGCATAGTCGAAGCCATGCATCTCAAGCATGATTTACAGCGCTTTGCGCTCAAACCCAAACAAAGAAAAAACTTAAAAGCCTTGCTTTGCAAGGCTTTTAAGTTTTTTCTTGTGGTTCGTTTGATCGGTAATTGCTGTAAGATTGCTACAGAAGGTTAGAGAATAAGCGCAAAGCGCTGCAAAACGAGGAAAGCTGTATGGCGATTTCCACAACATCATCTAATCAAGTGCGTTGGCTGCAAGTTTGGAGTCTTGCGTCAGTACAAAGCGCAATTACATTGACTTGGATTGCCTATGGTGCTTATTTACCAAAGTTTGTGGAGCAAATTTTTGGGTATCCCACCGATCGAGCTAAACAATTTGCAGCACTGCTATTAATTATTGAAAGCGCTATCTCCGTAATTGTTGAACCATTATTTGGGGGGCTGTCCGATCGCTGGCAACGTTGGTATAGCACCAGAATGCCTTTTATTGTGGTAGGAGCGATCGCCTCAACCGCCTTGTTTATTGGATTACCCTGTATATTCATATTTGGCGGTGCAAATGAAATTACACGCTTGATTTTGCCTTGTCTAGCTATTCTATGGGCAATGGTGATGGCGACTTTTCGCAGTCCTGCCCTTTGCTTGCTAGGCATCTTTGCAGGAGCGAGCCAATTACCGCTTGCAGGTAGTGTTTTGACCTTAGTTGGTGGTTTTGTCGGTTCAATTCGACCTTTAGCGACTAACTTTATTTTAGGTTTGGGTGCGCCAGCAACCTTTGCGATCGCTTCAATCGTACTCTTAGCAGGAGTGGCAGGCTTACACGGTGCGATGATGTCTATCCCCAAAAAGCTAAGCCCTGATTTGGAAAAAGACGAAGCATTACCAATTTTAGGTTCTTTACCTAATTTAGCGATCGTTTTGCTTGTTGGAGCCGCGATCGGTTTAGGGCTGAGATTACTAATGGGAGATGCCGTACCACGCATTCTCAAGGCTGAAGTGGTCGGATTTACAGGCTTATCCTTTGAAGTATTAATGGGATCGGCTTTGATTGCTCAAGCTCTTTTAGCTCTGTTTACAGGTGCGATTTCTAAGTTGATTGATAATAAACGCCTGATGATGATTAGCTTGGGTGGGATTGCGGCTGGTTTAGGCTTGCTCTCCTTAGGCTATGGCGCGATCGCGACAATTATCATCATGTTATTTATATTGACCTGTCTCAGCGCTGTAAATAATGGTATGGTTGCCTTTGCTTTGACGATGGTTCCTAAATCACTAGGCGGTTTGACTGTTGGGACTTTTTTCGGTGGACTATCAGGAGCGATCGCTATCTTTGGATATCTAGTTCCTAAATCTAGCGACATGCTTTCCACCTCAAATGTAACTTTGCTAACGGCGATCGCTTTTCTGTTAGCTGGTGTAGGGATTGGATTGGGCGATCTCATTACTCGCAAGTCTAGTTGAAGTTAAGTATATCGGTTTGCATTTTGCCTATGGCAAAATACAAACTCAAAAAACACACTGATATTGACGTTTTATTGTCAGAAAAGCGCATGTTCATCTAATCAAACGCTATGTTAAAGAACCAAAGAATAAAGGCGGCGCGAAGCGCCGCCTTTATTCTTTGGGGTTTTAATTGTTAGGTTTGCCGCGAGTTGCGCCGATGATCCAATTGCCTAGGTTTGGGAACATCTGGCATAAATTCACTCCCATATCAGCAAGAGGAGGCTGGACAAAGCAATTATGGATCATTCTTCCTAGTTGCAATCTAGTTTGGAACTCTTTTCGCCATGCATTCACATATTCTTGTTTAAAGGCGATCGCACTGAGTTGATTGTCTAAGAACTGACTGACAAATGGAACGACAATTTCTGCCGATCGCAATGCCATCGCCATACCATCACCACATAAAGGTGCGATCATTCCTGCCGTATCCCCGATCATGCAAATATCATTATGAAAATTTTCCTTAAGTGCGAAGGTAATCTGGCTTAAACCTTGCAATGAGGTTGAAACTCGTTTCATGTTATGGAAGCGATCGGCTAATACTGGATTTTTGGCTAAGGACTCAGGAACACCTAAATCTTTATATGTCGCCTCTTTCATCACCCGTTCATGGGCAATCCAACAGACATTAATCTCCCCCGTTTCAATTTGCGACAGTCCGCAATATCCATTTGGGAAGCTATGCAACTCGATTACGTCATCAATATCAACACCTGTGAAATGTCCTTTGTAGGCAACCCAAGGCGATTTCTTTTGGATAAATTCTCGATTGAGTGCGCGATCGAGGGGCGATCTTTTACCAAACGCGCCCAATACCAAGCGCCCTGTGAAGTCTCCTTTGCTAGTATTTACTATAAATCCTTCTTGTAAGTTCCCAACTACGCTGACAACCTTGGTATTGTCTTGACAATCGACGTTCAATTCTTGTGCCCGTTGAAATAGCATTAAATCAAGTTGGTAGCGGCTCAATCCTAACGCTGTACTAGGAAGATCGCTCCGAAATGATGCGCCGCCAGCAGTAGTTAAATAAGCCCGATGGATTGGATGTGCGCCTACTTTATGAACCTGTGCAAGTATTCCTAAATTCTCAAAAGCTTCGGTTACTTCAATAGATAGAAACTCGCCACAAAGTTTATGTATAGGGTAATGGCTTTGCTCTAGCAATAGTACGCGATAGCCACGCTTTGCTAGTTGAATTGCTGCACTACAGCCCGATAATCCAGCACCGATTGCGATCGCATCGTAAGTCATTTTTTACCGTTATAGCATTTCTATCGATCAACTTAGGTTTCTACGATTTAATAAAGAATCAGTTTTTTGTGGCGCGGCTATGCCGCATCACAAAAAACTGATTCTTTATTTTGCTGCGCGTCCCTTATGTCTACAAGATTATTGCTTGACCAATTTTACAGGCTGACCATCTGCTTGTAACTCTTTACCATCTGCGGACAAAGTATAGGGTTGTTCGGGAGGAGCTTGTGGTGGTTTCTCGCCATTAACTGACTCGACTTGAGAGACAACCTTACCGTCTTTAATAGTAATCTTGCCGACAGTCTTAATTTCTTGTACTTCGTCTTTTGTGGAAACTGCTTTAAGAGTAGCTTCAAAAGTACCTTCGGGTTTAATCGTCCATTTACCTGTAACGGACTTAACCCCATCTTTCTCAGCGTCAGCTAAAACTTTAGGATCTAAGACAACTTTATATTCTCCAGCGACCTTATCAAGGCTGGCAGTACTCGTGCCTTTATCTGGAGAAGCGGAGGGAGATACAGAGGGAGATGCAGAGGCGGTAGGAGATGCGGAAGCCGAGGTTGTTGGTTTAGTAGTTGCCGAAGGTGTTGCAGCAGTTTCAGTTGGTGCAGGTGGTTGCTGACAAGCTGACAGAACTGCAATACAACTAACAGCGATCGCAGCTAGAATACTTTGCTTTAGGGAATAGTTGAGTGATTTTTTCACGATTAATTTGGAAATATAAGTAACAATAAGTGACAGACGCGATATAAGCTTTGAGGTGCTTGTGTATGCAAGATACTCTGCGAATTATTTCTTAGCAAATCCTATGCATCATAACTTAGAACCCGTCGTATGTAGCGATCTCCAAATGTCATAGTAGCGTAGAGAATGTCTTGCTTTGTTCTATAGCATTAGCCAGTAGTTATACTAGGATAAAACCAAAACCCAGAGAGAGATGCAGCGCGAAGCGCTGCATCTCTCTCTGGGTTTTATGTCGGCTATAGCTATACTATTTGGCTAGAGGCTGCAAGCCGCTATATACTGTTCTTCTCTACTTAGTAATTTTTTTAACACTATTTCAACCGATGGTAACTACAAAATCTCAATCCAATGTTCTGCGATATGACATTGTCGGGTCACGACGCTTTAGTAACTATTGCTTTGCGGTTATTGTTGCCATAGGTGCGTCAGGCTTCTTGTTAGCAGGTTTGTCCAGCTTTTTTAAAATCAACTTACTACCGCTTTCTGAGCCACTACAATTAGAATTTGTACCTCAGGGATTGGCGCTTTCTTTCTATGGCGTTGCGGGAACATTGTTAGAACTTTATTTACTCTATGTAATGGCGATCGATTTCGGTAGTGGCTACAATGAGTTCGATCGTAACAGTGGCAAAGTGACAATTTTTCGGCGGGGTCGTAGTAAGAGCAAAAATATCGAACTTACTTACAAGATGACTGATGTTCAGGCTGTGCGTGTGGAGATTCGTAATGGTCTCAACCCCAAACGAGCGCTATATCTACGAGTCAAAGGCAAAGGGGATTTGCCACTATCTGAAGTTGGGCAACCAATCTCATTAACTGTTCTCGAAGATCGGGCTGCGGAAATTGCTAAGTTTTTGGTAGTTCCACTAGAAGGTTTATAAATCGAATATGGGTTTCCTGCCCATATTCCTGAAAATAAAAATTGTTATAGAAATCATTAAGGAAAAAGAATGTTGCGTTGGATTCTTAGTTGTTTTTTAGCATTTAGTGTTTTGCTTACTAGTTGTTCAAGTGGTAGTAATGTTTCAGCAAGTACATCACCAACAGCCAGTAATACCCCACCTACCGCGATCACCAAAGTCGCAGATGCTACACCCACACCTATCTCTAGTCCTCAAGATGCCCAGCAAGCATCTCTTGCCAAGTATGTTCAGCTCAAGGGAACGGCAACAGTCGAATTAAAGCTAAAATCTGGCATAGTCAAGATTGAGCTTGATGGAAACAGTGCCCCAGTAACCGCAGGAAATTTTGTCGATTTAGCCAACCGTGGAGTCTATAACGGGTTAAATTTTCATCGTGTTGTTAAAGATCCAACCCCTTTTGTTGCTCAAGGGGGCGATCCGCTCGGTAATGGTACTGGTAATTTTGTCGATCCTGCGACAAATCAAGCTCGTTACATACCTCTCGAAATTTTGCCAGAAGGCTCACAGCAACCAATCTATAGCGAAATTTTACCGCCTACCCAGAAGCCTAAATTGCGTCATAGCAAAGGGGCGATCGCGATGGCGCGATCTCAGTCTCCTAACTCTGCTTCTTGCCAGTTTTACATCGCCCTCGATGATATTTACTTTCTTGATGGTTCCTATGCAGTATTTGGCTATGTGACTGAAGGTATGGAACTGGTTGACAAAATTCAAGTTGGCGATCGCATTGAGTCGATCACTGTCACCAAAGGTACTGAAAATATCAAGCAACCGACTTAAATCTAACTGCCCAAAACTAAAACAGAGTAGCAGCGCTTTGCGCTGCTACTCTGTTTTAGTTTTATTAAAAAAAGAGCCTGCCTATGCAGGCTCTTTTTTATCTAACGTAAATGATGCGTTTTTCGACAATGTAGCGATCTCCTTGATATGAGTTACGGCGATGTTCATACCAACGATTGCCATAGTAGTAATTCGACGGATATACCTCGCGGACTACGACTGAGGAATTTACATTGTGATTGTAGTGCTCATAATAATTGGGATAGCTTGGATAGACTTGTCGATATACATTAGTGTGATATGACTCGTAACTTCTATAAGATGGAGTAGAGCCAAATCTAAGATTTATCGATACGTCAGCCATCGCCGCTCCCGCAAACGTACTTATAGATCCTATCGCTGCGATCGCTGCAATTATTGCTTTCATAGGTAATGCTCCTTGAGATTTTTAAATACAACATGAAGCCGCCCTTCTTTACTTTAGCGCATCTGCAAAAACTTAATCAGGGCTTAGATTTGATCGCTACATTTATACTGATTTGAATTTTTGCCGCAAGGCGATCGCGACTTCTGTGGTAACAAGATGCTCGATCGCTCCACCAAAGCGAGCAATCTCTCGTACTACGCTACTGCTCAAAAAACTATATTCATTAGAAGTAGACAGAAAAACCGTCTCAATATCATTTGCCAAGGTCTTGTTTGTATGAGCCATTTGCAATTCCAACTCAAAATCTGAAACTGCTCTCAATCCCCGAATTAAAACTTTTGCTTGCTTGAGATGGGCATAGGTGACGGTTAGCCCTGTAAAGGTATCAACATCCACATTCTCTAAGTGTTGTGTTGCGCCACGGATCTGACTCATCCGTTCTTCCATCGTAAATAGGGGTGTCTTGTTGGGATTTCGCAAAACAGCAACAATCACGCGATCGAATAAGTGACTGCCGCGCTTAATAATATCGAGATGTCCAAAGGTAATTGGATCGAAACTACCCGGATAAATGGCAATCAATGCAGTCACCAACTCGCTACGATGACAGATTATAACAGCGCGAAGTATGCAAAAAGAAAGACACGTTTTACGTGTCTTTCTTTTTGCATACTTCGCGTTCTTTGTTTCTAGAGACTGCTGGAACCAAGATACTTACCAATCGATGGTGAGTAAATCTCATAGAGCATCGTGATGGGTTCGCCTCCATGCCATAGCAAATAATGTCTAGCCCAATAGGTGTCAATCTCAGGATAGCCAAATGCTTCTGCTAAATTAGGGCAAGCTCCCTTATAAATACCCTTGAGATCTCGATATAGCTCGGTGTACTTTTGATTGAGGCTAACCCAGATCGGCAAAGATGGATCTTTTAAATATTTTTGCATCGCCGCCTCTGACCACCAAGATGTTGCATGGGAGAATATTTCACCCGTTTGCTGCGATCTCAAAAATATCTGCCGACGAATACGTGGAGCAGCGATCGATGAAATATCGGATGGTGCATTGTCGTCGTCATCCCCAATATTTGTCATGGCTACCACCTCAACCGAGATATCCGATTGAGTCAATAGTTGTAAATGTCGAGTTGGTGCTCCATCGCCCATCAAGAACATTTGCCATGTAGGAGCAAGTAGATTGAATGGTAACCCTTTGCGAATATCATCTTCGCTACCTTGCCACATGGGTGCTTCGATGCGATTCCAAGCAGCAATATTGTTTTTATCTAGAGACTGAGTAGTAGGAATTTGGATACGTTGAGTTGGTGTGAGGGTCATACAGGATTTCTCTTAACAATCCGTAACATACCGCTATTGTAGTCTAAACAAAGAGAAACTCGTCATGCGAGTTTCTCTTTGTTTACGACATTCTCAGTAGTCTGATTTGAGCCACGATAAAAATAGCGGGAATAATCCTTCCGTAATTAGTAGCGATCGCTCGCCAGCCTAAATCAGCAAAAAATAAACCCCAAAGCGCTGGTGTGATCACTGAAAAAACAGTCCGCGCCGCCGTATATTGTGTGGCGGCAACTGCCATACCCCGTTTAGCAAGATAAGTGGATACGTAAGCATTGAGCCTTGTAGCGATCGCTGTTCCACCAGCCTTAAGTACTTCGTAGCCAACTTGATAAGATGCAAAGTGCCATGCCATTTGTCGGGCGATCGCTGTCAACACAGCCGAACGAATCACTGTACTCACAGCGATCGCACTGCCACCTTTGACTAACAAACTCATAGGGTTGCGTTGAGCATCGAGGGGCAAAGACTTTTGAAGATCTGACTCAGTGAGAGCAGTTTGCATTGACTCATCAATAGTTGACCGCTCTTGCGGCGAGAGCTTTTTCCATGAATTACTAATTAAGTTCAGAAATAGTTCTGATTCGATATCTTCTATGGTTTGATTTTTGGAATATTTGATATTCAGATGCTGGCATACGCGCTCTAGAACTTCTCGATAGCTGACATTGTTAGTTTTGCGACGTAATACTGTCAAACCATCGGCCGCAAGAAACCTGAAACGTTTGGCGATCGCTGCAATCAGATCGTTGCGATCCCAGCTTTGTAATTCTTTTATAGGCGGAGTGGCAAAATAATCAAGGGGATTGAACTTACGCCGAAATAATATATCAGCAATTTGATAAAGCTCTTCATAGGTTGCCAATGCTAGAACATTGCTTAATTCGTCCATTGCCCCATCCATTGATTTTTAACGAACAGTATCTCAAGCTTCAAAGATTCAGTATTCATATAATTGTGATAATTGTGTTGTTGACGTTTCGCGTCCGCAACACAATTATGTGAATACCAAAGATTCTAGTACTAATTACTTAAATGACAAAATTATTGGCTAGGTTTGTTGACTTTGCAATTGTTCGATTTCACGGATCACTCTGGCTTGACTGGACATGAGATGATTGGTCACAGCAGCTAAAGCTTTTTCTGGATTGCGTTGAGAGATTGCATCATAAATTTGACGATGTTCCAAGCTAACTTCTAAAACTTTGAGATTTTGCTGCACCGTTTGCATCCGTAGCAGAGCCATCTTGTCGAATAACTGATCTAATAAAAGCGCTAACCAAGGGTTACCAGAACATTCGGCGATCGCCCGATGAAATTGATAGTCAATATGTAGCAACTGATAGCTGGTGAGCTGGTTAGGCAGTTGTTCGATCGCTTTTTCAGCCTCTTGAATCGACAACTCAATTTTGGCTAATTGCTCAGGAGTAGACCTTTTACAAGCTTCGAGAACTGATTCCTGCTCTAAAACTAAGCGACAGCGATAAAGGTTTTTGGCATCGGCAGGAGAAAAGCTAACCACGCGCAGGTTACCATTCTCATCGGTGACGACTATTTGTTCTTGTTGTAACTGTTGCAATGCCTCACGAATTGGTGTACGGCTTACTTGCAGCTTTTCAGCAATTTGCGTCTCTACTAAGCGTGAGCCAGCCAAAAACTCCCCAGACAATATAGCAGATCTCAAAACCTGATAGGTCTGCTCGCGCAAAGACTGGGAACGCTGTATTGGACGAGGTGAAGAAAGCAACAATTAGAAATCTCCTAACCTAAAAATTATTTGCTTGATAATTTTCCATGATTTTGGCTAAGAGTCTATCAGCCGAAATTATGAAATTTTTGCTGGATTTGCATCCAATAATACCCATATCTGGGGAATGTATACAGTATATTGTATTCATAAATGACTGCTTAATATATCTTAAGGAATAATCGGTTACATGATAGCGCTACTTCCAAAACTAGCAGTAAATTGCGATCGGCTAGATCGTAGTCTTGCTGAACTTGCAAAAATTGGTCAATTGCCTAACGGAGGCGTATGTCGGCTCGCTTTTTCACAAGAAGATGTTCAAGCCCGCCAATTAGTCAAGATTTGGATGCTAGAAGCAGGCATGTCGGTACGAAGTGACACTGTTGGTAATATTATCGGAACCTATGCAGGAACAGAAGCAGGTGCGGCAGTTTTGGCTACGGGATCGCACATCGACACTGTGCCAGTCGGAGGTCGCTTCGATGGCTGTTTGGGCGTTTTGGCGGGAATCGAAGTGGCGCGAGTGCTACAAGAAAACCAAATACGGTTGCGTCATCCCTTTGAAGTAATAGTGTTCTCAGATGAAGAGAATAGTGTGATCGGTTGTAAAGCGATCGCGGGTAACGCTCCTACCGATCCAGAGCGCTATCGACGCAAAGATGGTACATCAATTCAGGACTGCTTGAAAAATGTTGGTGGCGATTGGGACAAAATACATACTGCCAAACGCGATCGCCATGAAATAGCAGCATTTATCGAACTCCATGTTGAGCAGGGCGGAGTACTTGAAGCTTTGAATAAAGAAATTGGCATAGTAACGGGTATCGTCGGTCAATATCGATTTATGGTGAAGATCGTCGGTCGCCCAAACCATGCAGGTACAACGCCTATGCACATGCGAAAGGATGCGCTCGTAGCAGCATCACAACTAGTTCTCGCAATCAATCATCTTGGGGTAACGACGGAGGGTGAACAAGTCGCCACAGTAGGACATTTGACGGTTGCGCCTAATGCTACCAACGTTGTGCCTGCGCGGGTGGATATGAGTATCGATTTGCGAGATTTATCAGAAGAGAATCTGCAATATTTAATTTCTCAGATTGAAGCCGAATGCGAGTTGATTGCTCAAAATACGGGTACTGAGATCTTCATCGAGCAGAAGTTGCATGTACTTCCTACACCTGCGAAACCTGAATTAATGAAAGCGATCGCTTCTGTCTGTCAGCAACTTAATCTCAGTTACAATTACTTGCCTAGTCGAGCAGGACATGATGCTCAAGAAATTGGACGTTTTACTGATATGGGCATGATTTTTGTACCAAGTCGTGATGGCATCAGTCATTCTCAGGATGAATACACTTCGCCCGAACAATGTGCTGTGGGTGCAAATGTTTTATTGCATACGATTTTGGCGATTGATAAAAGTTATTAAACATTGAGAGAGGTGCGAAGCACCTCTCTCAATGTTTAATGTGAAATCAAAATATGTCTACCCTTCTAGTCAAAAATATTCATACGTTAGTCACAATGGATCGCGATCGCCGCGAACTCCATAATGCCGCAATATTTGTGAGAGATAATGTGATAGCACAGGTCGGACTTACTGCCGAATTACCACAAACTGCGGATGAAGTATTGGATTTGCAGGGAAAGCACATAGTTACACCTGGATTAGTTAATACGCATCATCATTTTTTTCAGGTTCTCACTAAAGTCATTCCCGCCGCCCAAAACTGCGATTTGTTTAATTGGTTGCAAACTCTCTATCCAATATGGGCAAACCTGACTTCTGAGAGTATTTATGTAAGTTCTCAAATGGCTGCTGCCGAGCTGATGTTATCTGGATGCACGACGGCTAGCGATCATCTTTATATCTATCCCAATGATTGTAAATTAGATGATGAAATTGAAGCGATAAAAGCGATCGGAATGCGATTTCATGCTAGTCGAGGCAGTATGAGCCTTGGAGAGAGTCAAGGTGGACTTCCGCCCGATCGCTTAGTTGAGAAGGAAGGAGATATTCTGAAAGATTCACAAAGATTGATTGAGGATTATCACGATTCTTCTCGCTATTCGATGTTACGCATGACCTTAGCACCCTGCTCGCCGTTTTCTGTGTCCACAGATCTCATGCGAGAATCGGCAAAGATGGCGCGATCGTATACCAGTGTCCGATTGCATACTCATCTCGCAGAGAACAAATCCGATGTCGAGTACAGCCTTGCCAAATTTGGCAAAATTCCGGGGGACTATGCTGAGTCAGTGGGCTGGCTTGGGGATGATGTGTGGCATGCCCATTGTGTGAAATTGAGCGATGATTCCATTATGAAATTTGGACGCACTGGGACGGGTGTAGCACATTGCCCTTGCAGTAATATGCGTCTTGCTAGTGGTATTGCACCGATCAGGAAAATGCTTAATCATGGAGTGCCTGTGGGTTTAGGCGTTGATGGTTCGGCTTCAAATGACACAGGAAATATTTTGCAAGAAGCAAGAACAGCTTTTTTATTGGCACGGGTTAATGAATGCGATCCTACGTCAATGAGTGCTAGAGATATTTTGGAAGTAGCTACACTCGGCGGTGCAAAGGTTTTGGGTCGCGATGATATTGGCGCGATCGCCCCAAATATGGCGGCAGATTTTATTGCGATTGATATTGAGCGATCTCAATTCGCAGGTGCACATCACGATCTTGTATCTGCTTTAATATTTTGCCCTGTGCCATCTGTGGATTACAGCTTTATCAATGGTCGTAAGGTAGTCGATCGCGGTCAATTAACGACACTCGATCTACCAACGTTAATCGAGCGCACAAATAAGATTGCACGTCAGTTAGTTCTTTAAAACTTTATAGCAGTAGCCAGTTATGTTAGGACAAAAGCAAAACCCAAAAGAGAATAGTGGCGCGAAGCGCCGCTATTCTCTTCTGGGTTTTATGCCTTACTCCCTTCCCACCCAAAGAATAGGCGTTATAAAGTGAATAATTAGGCGCGGCTTCGCCGCACACGCCTAATTATTCACTGGGAAGGGAGTAACTTACTTGTCTATAGCTATATTTTAAAAATTGTCTATAAAAAGTTGACTAAATGCGATCTCTATCTGCTATATTTAGTGAGGTCTGAAAAAGACCTTATTAAAGGGCGCTTAGCTCAGTTGGTAGAGCGTCTCGTTTACACCGAGAATGTCGGGGGTTCGAGTCCCTCAGCGCCCATAAATTTTAAGATTTGCACCATTATCAAAAATGTCGTTAACCTAGGCAGGTTTACAGCTAAGGACAACGACTATCTATTTCTTGCATTGCTAGAGCATTCCTATCTCATTTAGGATTGATACATATCATTAAAGATACTTATGGAAAAGGTTATAAACGATTTAGAGCTTGATAGACGCTAGACTGTTTTCTGATTAAAGGCAATAATCGATCTAGGAAAAGACAGCATCAAATAACTAGATAAATGACCATCACCTTATTTGTCGTGTACGCCATATTGTTCTTGGGTTTTCTGTGGATTTATTCAATTGTTAGTTACAAGCCTCGTAACTCTAAGCCTAGTAGCTCCAATAAACCTAGCCAGAATAGCAACCTGCCCATATGGGAAACCCTTAAGCCTCTATCTCCCTACAACTGGCGTAAGGCTAGAGCAAGAGCAAAAAACAGGCGACTGAAAAAGTTGTCAAGGATATTTAAGGTTTCAAGATAGACAATAGATAGTTGCAGAATGGATGCATACAAACCTTAAAGGTACTAAACAAAAAAACTATTTAAACCTATAAATAAATGAGTAACAAAACTGATAAGGAACTAAAGAAAGCAAAGCTGAATCAGTCTATTTTTAGTTTTATTATTAGCATTATAGGTGCAGTACTTTGGATTTATCTATTGCAATTTCTAGGATATAAGGGTAAAGGTTGCTTATATGATGAGGAAGGAAACTGCATAAAAATTGTTCACCATGGTGTAGTCTCTAACCCTACTTTACTCTCTATAAATAAATTAAATGAACTAATGTTCGTTCTAGCAGCAGTGGTCATACTGCCTATAGCGATTGTTGGGATTGTATGGATATGTGTAAAAATAATTAGTGGGTTATGGAAATCTAAACGTTAGATAATTTTCTTTAAATCATCATTTATAGCCCTTTAACCGCAGCGCTAGAAAAAGTAGACTCTACAATAGTTATAAGGGGATAGGTTATGGCTAGAATGTCGGGTGGGCGAGTTACTCAGCGTTCATACACAAAGTATAGCTAACGCCAAGTGTATCGTGACATAAAAC
>CAIJEA010000750.1 GCA_903819605.1 uncultured cyanobacterium
GGCGCAAAGCGCCGCAACTCTCTTCTGGGTTTTATGCCTTAACTTATTTGGCTGTAGCTGTATTTAATGCAATTGGAACAAAGCCTCAAAATGGCGTTGCCATTTTAAGGCTTAATATTACAGGAGTAGACGATCATGGCATCACTTCATCAGCCACTATGGGCGTTGTCCTTTGAAGAAGTCTATGAATCTCTCGGTACGACTGCCGATGGATTATCGCAGGACGAAGCCAGAGAGAGGTTAGAGAAATTTGGTGCAAATGAATTGCCCGAACCTGTCCATCGTCCATTGTGGTTAAGGTTTGCCGATCAACTAACTCATTTCATGGCGCTATTACTATGGGTTGCAGGGATTCTTGCCTTTATTTCGCGTACACCTGAACTCGGCTGGGCAGTCTGGGCAGTGATCTGGATTAATGCAATCTTTAGCTTTTGGCAAGAATTTCAAGCGGAGAAAGCTCTATCTGCTTTGAAAAAAGTATTACCGATGCAAGTGAAGGTCTATCGAGATGGAGAACTAAAGCAAATTCCTGCAAGAGACCTGGTGCGTGGCGATGTCATGCAATTAGAAGAAGGTGATCGCGTCTCCGCAGATGCGCGTTTAACTTCAGCAGAAAGTCTATATCTTGATGTATCAGTAATGACAGGGGAATCTCTACCTGTAGCACGAAACCCATACCCTGTGCGATTGCGAGAGACAGTTTCAGTTCGCGGCGGTAAGACCATGCTGCGTTAAGGAGAACAGCCGATGCAAGAGAAGGTAAATCCATGAGATTACTCAGTTGATGCAGGTCTTCTCTACCTCACCATTGACAACATGGCAATGATTATTTTTACTAATCTGTCCACCAGTTTTACTTGGTGCAGAAGAGATTCGCAAATTATTTCTTCATCATAAAAAAGGATTGCGGCGCAGAGCTTCACAATCCAAATAAATAGAGGCGGCGCTTCGCGCCGCCTCTATTTATTTGGGTTTTAATTGCTATACAAACTCAGCTTCTATTGTTTCAGGCTGCTGTTGAGGTCGAGGATCGAACTCAAATAGCGAGTAAACAACATCACGACGGATTTGCGTCATCATGTCTAGGAAGATTTCATAACCTTCACTCTTATATTCAATTAACGGATCTTTTTGTCCGTAACCACGCAAACCAACTGATTCGCGGAGAGCTTCCATTGCTTGCAAGTGATCGCGCCATAAAGCATCAATGCGCTGCAAGATAAAGAATCTTTCTGCTTGACGCATGAGACCAGTTTGTAACCCTTCGACTTGAGCTTCTTTAATTTCATAGGCACGACGTACCTCTTCACGGAGAAATGCTTGCATCTCTGGCAAAAACATATCGTCAAGTTGCTCTGGCTCAAGGTCTTGTAAAAGATTTACAAATTCCTTAATCTTCTTCACCATTGCCGTAAGATTCCACTCTTCGGGTGGAAGCTCTGGATTAACATAGGCATTGACGATATCATCCATCGTGCGTTCAGCGTATTCGATCACGCGATCGCGGAGGTTTTCACCCTCAAGCACGCGACGACGCTCTGCATAAATAGCACGACGCTGATTATTCATAACTTCATCGTATTCAAAAACTTGCTTACGAATGTCGTAATAATAAGTCTCTACTTTCTTCTGAGCGTTTTCGAGTGCGCTGGTGAGCATTCCCGAACTAATCGGCATATCTTCTTCCACGCGGAAGGCATTCATTAAACCTGCTACGCGATCGCCTGCAAAAATCCGCATCAAGTTGTCTTCGAGACTAAGGAAGAAGCGTGTGGAACCTGGGTCGCCTTGACGACCACAGCGACCACGCAACTGGTTATCAACACGGCGTGATTCGTGGCGTTCAGTACCAATTACATGTAAGCCGCCGAGTTTGGTTACTTCATTGTGTTCAGCATCCGTAACTTCTTCATATTCACGCTTGATCGTAATGAATGCATCACGCAACTTTTGGATAACTTCATCATCGGTAGGCGCTTTCTCAGAGGCAACTGCCAGCATTTCCTCAGCCTCAAGTTCCGATTGGCTCATTCTACCGAGCTTAGCAACAGCAAAATCAACCGCTTCCTTGAGCATCGTTTGAGCTTCTTTGGAAAGTTCACAAGGAAATAAACTATCAGATACCTTCCAATTCTTTTGCTTTTTCCCTTCGGAAGAAGTACCAAATCCTTGTCCTTTTTGTGGACGATCGCCAAACATGCGCTGACCTTCATTGGTGAAGTCACCTTCATCCTCTGGACGGACAATTTGGGGCATGAAGCTTTCACGTACTTTCAAACGTGCCATGTAGTCTGCATTCCCACCAAGGATAATATCCGTGCCACGACCCGCCATGTTGGTGGCGATCGTAATGGAGCCTTTGCGACCAGCTTGAGCAACAATTTCAGCTTCACGTTCTACGTTTTCTGGCTTCGCATTTAATAGATTATGAGGAATATCTTTTTCACTCAATAGCCGCGCTAAGACTTCAGACTTCTCAACACTAGTAGTTCCAATCAAAACTGGACGACCTGTTTCATGCATTTCGCGACATTCTTCCGCCACAGCTCGCCATTTTGCGGCTTCAGTTTTGTACACTACGTCCGACCAATCACCTCGTCCACTTTTTTGATTGGTGGGCATGGTCGTGACTTCAAGGTTATATATTTTACCTAGTTCTGCCTCTTCAGTTTTGGCAGTACCTGTCATCCCACCAAGTTTCGGATAGAGTAGAAAGAAGTTTTGATAGGTAATCGTCGCGAGAGTTTGAGTCTCATTTTCGATCGCTGTACCTTCTTTTGCCTCGATCGCCTGATGTAAACCATCACTCCAACGACGGCCTGGCATAACGCGACCTGTAAACTCATCAACGATTGTTACTTCACCATCGCGCACGATGTAGTTAACATCCTTGAGGAATAATTCTTTAGCTTTGAGGGCATTAAACACATAATGCGCCCAAGGATCGGCTTGGTCAAATAAATCTGTAACACCTAGTAATTTTTCGGCTAGCTCAAATCCCTCATCGGTCATCACCACGTTACGCTGCTTTTCGTCAACTTCGTAGTGGATTTCTGGCTGCATTTGTGCGGCAATCGATACAGCACCAATATACTTCTCCGTTGGACGCTCGACCATGCCCGAAATAATTAGCGGTGTACGTGCTTCGTCAATCAGAATTGAATCAACTTCGTCAATTACACAAAAGTTAAAGGGACGTTGCACGACTTCTTCGATGCTGGTCGCCATGTTGTCGCGCAGATAGTCAAAACCAAGTTCGCTGTTTGTGGCGTAGGTAATATCACAGCCATAATTTTTGCGGCGCTCGAATGGCTCCATCGAGTTTTGGATCAAGCCAACCGACATCCCCAAAAATCGATGTACTTGTCCCATCCACTCAGCATCGCGACGGGCGAGGTAGTCATTAACAGTAACAACGTGGACACCTTTACCTGAAAGGGCATTGAGATAGCTAGGCAATGTGGCGACGAGGGTTTTGCCTTCCCCTGTTTTCATTTCGGCAATTTCACCCCGATGTAACACCATGCCACCCAACATTTGCACATCATAATGACGCAAGCCTAAAACGCGAGTAGCCGCTTCACGGACTACAGCAAAGGCTTCAGGTAAAAGATCGTCGAGCGGCTCGCCTTTTTCTAGTCTTTGTTTAAACTCTCCTGTTTTTGCTTGCAATTCGCGATCGCTCAGCGCCGCTAACTCTGGGGCGAGAGAGTTGATGAGTGCCACGTCGGGACGGAGTTTGTCGAGCTTGCGCTTATTAGGATCGCCAATCAGGTTTTTTAGGTTAAACATAGCTACCGAATGCAGTTAAAACGGGGATTTAAAAACGGGGGATCGTGCCAAATGTGATATTTAATCTGAGTTTGGACTACCAGTATATATTACCCGACTGTTGAGGATACAAGCTTCGGTTATCCGAAGCGATCGCTAATCCAGTTACCAAATTCTGCCTAAAGCTAGATCATTGCCCCACTTAGCGATCGCGGTGATCCCATTTTTCTCAAAAATTTGTAATTTTTATTGCTTATCGGCACAAAATTTTAGCTAATAATCGCTATTTCGTTGTTCAGGAAATCAACTTTTAGTTAAATAATTAGGGCTTGCTGAAAAAGAAACTAAGCGGAAAGTAGTGGGCAAAGAGGAAGGAGATAATACTTTGACTGTCTACTAGGAAATAGCCAAGAAAAAGAACTAAAGTTAAAGAGCTGCACTTAATTCTAAATAGCAGTAGCTAGTTAAACCAAGAAGAGGGTTACAGAGCTTTGCGCTGCAACCCTCTTCTTGGTTTAACTGGCTCAACTTACTTGACTATAACACTATTGTTCATCGTGCAGGAGGTAAAGAAATAGGAGTCTTCGGTTGAAGCAGTTGCTCTTCTCTCGCCTTTTCTTTTGTAAGGATGTCACGGCGTTTCCATCTCTCCTGCAATTCTTCCATATAGACATAGAAAACGGGAGTGATGTAAAGCGTAAGCATTTGCGAAAATATTAAGCCTCCAACTACGGCTAAGCCTAATGCTCGGCGAGATTCCGCACCTGCTCCAACACCGAGGGCAATCGGTAAAGTTCCCATTAAAGCAGCTAGTGTCGTCATCATGATGGGACGAAAACGTACTAAGCAAGCTTCGTAAATTGCTTCGTAGGCAGTACTGCCTTGTTTTCGCGCGCCAATCGCAAAGTCAACCATCATAATTCCGTTCTTTTTAACAATACCAATCAAGAGGATTATACCGACAAAAGCATAGACATTGAGTTCGCTATGGAAGATTGATAGAGTAATTAAGGCTCCAAATCCTGCTGATGGCAAGCTAGTGAGAATAGTAATTGGATGGATAAAGTTTTCGTAAAGAATTCCCAAAATAACATAGATTACAAAGATTGCGGCTATTAGTAACAATCCTAAACCTTGGAGGGAATCCTGAAAAGCTTGCGCTGTACCTTGGAATTTACCTGTAGCTGTTGCAGGCAATGTCTCCTTTGATAATTGCTCGATTTTACCAACAACATCGCCGAGCGATATACCTGGTTTGAGGTTAAAGGAAATCGTAACCGCTGGTAATTGCGCGGTATGGTTAACCGATAGAGGTCCTACGGATTGCCTTAAAGTTGCCACAGTGTTGAGGGGCACTAGCAGTCCTTTGCTCGATCTGACCGATAACAGGTCTAGGGACTTCAAATCTGCTTGATACTCTGGACTTAACCCTACAATTACAGAGTATTGATTGTCAGTAGCATAGATTGTCGATATTTTAGGAGTTGAATAGGCGTAGGAAAGTGCCGATTCAATTTGAGCAGCAGTGAGTCCGAGAGCAGAGGCGCGATCGCGATCGATATCAATACTGACTTGAGGATTGGCGATCTGCAAGTCACTAGTCACATCTTGAAGATTATCTAATTGACGCAGCTTTTTCTCTAGTTCTGGAGCAGATGCATAGAGTGCTTCTATATTGGTATCCGAAACAGTGTATTGATACAAAGCTTTAGAGATTTGCGCGCCAAGGCGAATGGCTGGAGGATTTTGAAGAAAGGCACGAATACCAGGGACTTTTGCAAGTTTTGGACGCAGCTCCTGAATGATTTGATCGACATTACGCGATCGCTTGTTACGTTCTTTTAAACGCATAAATAAGCGTCCGTTGTTAGGTAAAGCAATCGATCCACCTGCCCCAACAGCCGAGTAAACTCCATCAACATCGGGATCTTTACTAACAATATCGGCAAGTTGAGCTTGAAGTTTTACCATCTCGTCAAAGGGAACTCCTTGGATTGCCTCAGTGGTTCCCAAAATTTGTCCGATATCATCATTAGGAATGAATCCTTTTGGCACCATTCCAAATAAGATAACGGTGGCAACTAAGATCGTTGCTGAAATTGCCATAGTAATGCGGTGATACTTGAGAGATTTACGCAAACTCCATGCATAGAAACGCTGAAAGAATCCACCATCATTTTCCAAGCTTCCATGACCATGACCATTACCATTACTATGACCATTCAGTCTTTCGTGACCATTACTTTCATGACCATTACCATTACTACTTAAAGCAGCGATCTCATCGCTGTTAATATCATCTGCATTTGCATTTTGGATTGGCTTGCCGCTATGGATAGCATGTTTGAGGAAGCGGCTGCAAAGCATGGGAGTTAAGGTGAGCGAGACAAATCCTGAAACGAGAATAGCAATACTAATCGTGACCGCAAATTCCTGAAACAGGCGACCGATAATACCTCCCATAAATAGAATGGGGATAAATACAGCAACCAGTGAGATAGTCATCGAAAGTACAGTAAAGCCGATTTCTTTAGAACCTTCAATTGCTGCTTCAAATCCTGATTTACCCATCTCTAAGTGGCGCACAATGTTTTCTAGAACTACCACCGCATCATCCACGACAAAGCCCACGGATAAAGTGAGTGCCATTAAAGACAGGTTGTCTAGGGAGTAGCCCATTTTATACATCACGGCAAAGGTGGCTACTAGGGATATGGGCAAGGCAATGCTAGGGATAAAGGTCGCTGAGAAGTTTCGCAGGAATAGAAAGATAACCATCACCACCAGTGCGATCGACAAGAGCAGACTGAACTGCACATCTTCAACCGATCCTCGCACTGACTGAGAGCGATCGTATAGAACGTCTAAGTCGATCGCCGCTGGAATTTGCTCTCGGAAAGCAGGCAATAGTTTTTTTAAGGTGTCAACGATCGCTACGGTATTTGTCCCTGGTTGGCGCTGAATTGCTAAAACGATCGCTCTCGATCCGTTGTACCAAGCAGCGAGTTTATCGTTTTCCACGCTATCGCGCGCCGTGCCAATTTCATCAAGGCGTATGGGAGCGCCATTGCGATAGGCGGTAATGAGATTGTTGTAAGCCGTTGCATTGCTTAACCTCGCATTAGTGGCAATGGTTAAAGTGCTATCTGCCCCATAAATACTGCCAGTTGCTTGGTTGGAATTCCCTTGAGAGATCGCTGCTGCGACCTCATCAATCCCAATCCCTTTAGTTTTTAAAGCTTGAGGATCGAGTTCGACCCGCACGGCATATTTTTGAGCGCCAAAGATAGTTACTAAGGCAACACCATCGACTGTCGATAATCTTTGGGCAAGTAAGTTCTCCGCATATTTATCAACTTCTGACAAGGGCATTACATCTGATTTCAGAGCAATATAAAGAATTGGCAAGTCAGCAGGATTGACCTTGCTATACTGTGGCGGATTGGGCAATGTCGGGGGTAATTGCCCAGCAGCTTTTGCGATCGCCGCCTGAACGTCCGCCGCCGCACCGTCAATTTGGCGGTTGAGACTAAATTGCAATGTAATCTGAGTACTGCCAATGACACTGCTAGATGTCATCGAGTCCAAACCCGCGATCGCCGTAAATTGTTGCTCTAAGGGCTTTGCCACAGTGGATGCCATTGTTTCAGGACTAGCGCCAGGTAATGCTGCCGTTACGCTAATCGTCGGAAAGTCAACCGTCGGTAAATCGCTAATGGGAAGCAACCGATAGCTGAAGATTCCAACCAACAGAATAGATAGCATGACTAAAGTCGTCATGACTGGGCGGAGGATAAATGGTTTAGTAATATTCATTAGTTACTTACCTATATGGAGTTTTGGGCATTTGTTTAGAGATCGCTCGCATTTAGATTTTTCGCATATCTAGTTCTTATGACTGCTCTTCTCATTGCTTTGATCTGGCGATTCTTTTATCTCGACTTTGGCATTAGGAGCGAGTGCAAATTGCCCAGCAGTTACCACTTTCTCTCCTGCTTGCAGACCCTTGGCGATCGCTACTTCATTGCCCACAGTATTACTAACTTCCACGGGACGAACTTCTACAGTATTGTCAGGCTTAACGACATATACAAACTGTCCTTTCTGACCTGTCTGAATTGCTTGTGATGGAATAGAGATAGCATTGGATTCTTCTGTTAATTTGAGAACAACATCAACGCGCTGCCCTGGGGTAAGGCGATCGTCTTGATTAGCAAAGGTTCCCTTGAGCTGGACAGTTCCTGTTGTTGCATCTACTAAACTATCAATAAAGGTTAATTCCCCCTCAACTGGGCGTTTGTTATCTGTGACAAAGGCTTGAACTTTAAGCTTGCCAAGTTTTTGATATTGTTTAACTTGAGATAAAGATTTTTCTGGAATAGTGAATGTCACGTAAATCGGTTGAATTTGACTGATTGTGACTAGGGATATGGTATCGTCGGCTTTGATTATGTTTCCCTTATTAACTTTGATACTGCTAACCCGTCCATCTATCGGAGAGTAGATGTATGTATAGGAAAGTTGGACTCTAGCACTTTCGATTTGAGCTTCTCCCGCCGCTAAATTAGCCTTTGCTGTTTCGATATCAGCTTTGGTGGATTCAGACGTAGCCAACGCTGTATCAATCGAACTAACCGTAGCATTCAAAGTTGCTTGAGAAGTAAGATAATTGGTGCGATATTGCTCGAACTGAGTGCGACTAATTGCGCCTGAGGCATAAAGACTGTCATAGCTTTTGCGTTGTGAATCGGCATACTGTAGTTGAGATGCATCGCGATCTTTGTTCGCTTTAGCTTGAACAATAGAGGTCTCTGACTTGACTTGATTGGCGATTGCCTGTTGTAGTTGCGCTTGGTTTTTTAATTGATTGGCGATCGCCTGTTGTAATTGCGCTTCATAGGGACGTGGATCGATCCGAAATAGTAGATCGCCCTTCTTAACGTCCTGTCCGTCCTTAAAGCCTACTTCAATTAACTGTCCCTCAATCTGAGACTTTACATTTACGGTTGAGTAAGCCTCTCCTAAACCCGTACTTCTAATCTGTACGGGGAGAGTTTTTTGGACTACGGTAGCAACTGTCACTGGCACGGCGGGTCGCTGCTGAGCTTTACTAGACTCAGCTTGAGATGAACCACAAGCTGTAAGCAAACTAGGTGTGGCGATCGAAACCGATACTAATATAAATGCTGATAAGAGAGGATGCCGCATAGTTTTCAAGCGATCGTGATTGTATAAGTATCTTTTTGGTGTATTCTGATTGTTAACTTGTCTAACTATTAGTAGTACTACATTAATATATCTCTAGAGTCAAGATGAATGGATCACATAATTCTATTTCTCCGCAACTTTTTTGTGCCTCAAGAGTTATGGATACTGTCCCTACAGTAATGCAATGGATTTATTCTGATTTACGCCAACAGAAAACAAGTTTTCTAACTATTCCCCAATTACATTCTTTGGCTTTTTTACAAACCAATCCTTCTTCATCACTTGCCGCACTTGCAGAGTATTTAGGAGTCACCAGTGCTTCAACTTCGACAATGGTCGATCGCTTAGTGCAGAAAGAATTTGTCACACGAAATGAGCATCCCCAGCTAAAGCGACAGGTAGTTCTATGTCTAACAGACACTGGCGAAGAACATTTACAGCAAGTACGTCAAATTACTCGCGATCATCTTGCCTATAAGCTAGCAGATTTACCTGCCGATCAGCTTACTAATTTAATTAACGATCTCGAAGAACTTAAACAAATATTTGGATAGAAGTGGAACGCTGAGATTGGGGCTTGGAGACCAAGCCCCTACTTTACAAATATGTTGGGATTTGGCCCCCAAATCCTCTCTTAAGATGACATACGTAACATAAGTTACTTGAGACCCTCGAGATCGCTATACTCGTGATTTTTTGCAATATCCCTACATTAAGGAGGACTGATCTTCCTTTACTCAAAGTCGCGATCGCGGGATATAGATAAAGGTACATCCATCCATTTTTTTAGCCGATGCGACTCTTGGGTTAAATCCATGAGCAACTGTGACCATGCGCCTTCATAGAGGCTCGGAGTCATTGGTTGTCCTGTTTGAATTGATTTTACCCAGCGATCGCATAGGGATAGTACGGGCGCGAGACGACCATCGGCATAGGTTTTCGGGAGATCATATTCGGGCGGGATGGGTAAGATTTCCATTTCAGTGCGATCGAGTTTACCTTGTCGCAAGCTAAACCCATGCACGTAATCTGATTGATTAGAGCTACCCAATACAAGCGTTCCATTCTCACCGTAAACTGTGAGCCAATGACCACGACCTCGATGAGTGACAGTGCTGAGAGAAATATTGCAGGGAGTTCCATCCGCAAGTTCTAGAAGAATGTTACAAGTGTCATCTGCATCCACAGGGCGAAGAACACCATTAGCATCGGGACGTTCGGTAATACCTGTACTGAGTTGCCCAGATAGACTTTTGATATCACCAAATAGCCAACGCACATAATCAAAGACATGGGAACCGATCGCACCTAGCGCCCCACCACCAAATTCCTTTTGGCTATACCAATTCCAAACACGCTTTGGATCGGCACGACCTTGTACCAACCAATCGATTTGAATCAGCCGCTTTTTGCCAACATGATTGAGATCGAGCAGATGTTTGAAATACTTCCATTGTGGAACACAACGAAATTCAAAATTAGTAGCAGTAATTACTTGGTACTCTTGGGCAAGACGATATAGCGCGATCGCTTCTTGAAAATTCATCGTCACGGGTTTTTCTAGCAAAATATGCTTACCTGCTTCAATCGCCATTTTTGCCTGTTCGTAGTGAAAGCTTGGTGGCGTAGAGATTGTTACGGCTTGAACTTGCTGAAGTGCAAGTAAATCCTCTAGGCGATCGCAAGCGTGGGCAATTCCAAATTTATCAGCAATTTGCTCAGCTTTAAGGAGATCGCGATGGTACACTGCTACAACTTCTGTATCAGGATGAATTTGCAAGGCAGGAATATGAACGATCTGCCCAAAGCCTGTCCCGATAATACCGACACCTATTTTTGATGCATTATTCGACATATTAAAATTCTATTCCTGCCTGAGCTTTGACACCTTGTTCTCTAAATGGATGCTTGACGAGTTCCATTCTCGTTACTAAGTCAGCGACTTCGATTAGTTCAGGTGGTGCGCCTCTGCCAGTGAGAATAACGTGCGAATCGGCAGGCTTCTCTTTTAGTCCAGCAATCACGGTTTCAACATCAAGATAACCAAGCTTTAAGGCAATATTCACTTCATCAAGTAAGACAAGTCTGTATTCAGGATTTTTGATGTAGCTGAGTCCGACTTCCCATGCTTCCTTTGTTTTAGCGATATCGCGATCGCGGTCTTGGGTTTCCCATGTAAAGCCTTCACCCAAGGCTTGGAAAACGAGTTGATCTTGCCACATTTCAAAAATTTTCTTTTCCGCAGGCTCCCATGCGCCTTTGATAAATTGCACGATCGCCACTTTATATCCATGCCCCAGCGATCGCAATACCATCCCCAATGCAGCAGTAGTTTTACCTTTACCGTCACCTGTATTGACAATGATCAGCCCTTTTTCGAGCTTACGCTCCGCGATCCTCTGATGTTGTACCTCTTGGCGGCGTTGCATTTTGGTGCGGTGTTGTTCGGCGGTAAGTTCTGTCATAGAGATTTCCTACGGAGTTGTGGCAAAACGATGTTTTACCTTTATCTCCGATCATTTTATCGCAACCGTCATAATGCTTAGAAAAATTAAAACCCAAAAAAGTTAGATAAGGTCGCGAAGCGACCTTATCTAACTTTTTTGGGTTTTGTTGGTATATTTACCCTTGATTCTACTAAGGCTGGTTTATGGTTAAGAAAATCTTCTCCTTTGGGTTACTTGCGTTTGTTCCGATTTCAGTAATCGGGCATTTACTTGGTTGGAATTCTACGGTCGTTTTTGTGACTTCCGCGATCGCGATTTTGCCCTTAGCCTCTTGGTTAAGCACAGCGACTGAAGAAATCTCGGTAGTGTTGGGACCATCATGGGGTGGTTTGTTAAATGCGACATTTGGGAATGCGACCGAGCTAATTATTGCGATCGTTGCTTTAAATGCAGGATTTACCAGTGTTGTAAA
>CAIJEA010000751.1 GCA_903819605.1 uncultured cyanobacterium
CCCTTAGTCAATTCTTGACCATATTTCTCGAAGATATCGAACAATTCATCGGCATTAGCTTCAGTTGGATCGTAGTTCTTCAAGCCTTCAAGGTTGCGCTTCAGGAAGCGATCGACCAAGTGAATATAAACATGAGCGCCCCAATCTGCACCACCTTCAAGCAAGGCGACACGCAATTGTGGGAAGCGCTTAGTGACACCACCAAAAAACAAAGCCTTCGCAAAAGCTTCCGAACCATCGGCAAAGTGTCCGATGTGGTTGTTCATGTAGTTGCTGATGGAGGAGCGACCCGTCCAACCTTGGCTACCGTAATGAGTGGCGATGGGTACACCCAATTCCACAACCTTTGCCCAGAATGGATCGTAGTCATACTCGCTATCGATACCGTAGAAATCGATATAGGAAGCATGACGCGCAATGTCTGGATACTTGTCGGCAGGATATTTATCAGCGATCGCCTTAATCGGACGCTTGACACCACCAGGGATATTGATTACCTTCAAGCCCAAAGTATTGACCGCAAATTCTAGCTCTTCGATCGCTTCTTTCGGATCGTTCAAGAGAATGCCAGCAACGGGGGTGAGGCGATCGCTATATTTGCGATAGAGGTCAGCGTGGTAATGATTGATCGCCCGTTGGAGAGCTTGACGATTCTCATTGCTAGCACCAGCCGCCGCCAAGACGTTGTTAGGGAATAGCACTGAGTAATCAGAACCTTGTTCTGCTAAACGTTCGGCTAACAAAGAAGGAAGTGTATAGGTAGCAAGATCCAAAGTATTCTTGGTAACTCTAGCCCACCAAGGCGATCGCAAGGTGCGGTGATATTGTCGCTCTTCGGGGGTTTGTTGATACCAGTCTTTACCTTCAGACTTAGGATTGAGGCGACCAAATTCCGCTTTACGCAGTTCATCTACTAATTTGGAACCGCCATAGTTAGCGATGTAGTCTTCAAAGTCGGGAGTGAAGTCGTTAGTATGGATATCGGTATCGATTACTGGATAGTCAAGCTTCGCTTTCAATGCGGCGGAAGGCGAAGTGCTTAAGCGGCTATATTTGCTCATTGATTGATGTCCTTAAAAAATTACAAGGTTAGAATTACGAAATGAATTCAATAGTCCTGTAGCCTTAGATTTCAAATTCTTAATTTCCTTAACGTTGCCCTGACAAACAAAATCGAAGAAGCTAAATTTGAAATACACTCGTTACCCGATTGGGTTGTAGTAGATTAATGATAAAAGTCTGACATAGCGATGTTCAAAACGAATGTCGCCTAGATTACAAATATGCGAAATACTAATTATTAGTTTATCTAAGTATTTTATTTTTAGATATTTTTATGATTTATTGACGCTCTATAAGTAGCTAGTACAAATCAAAAACTAAAAAGCGAGTGGTGACGCGAAGCGTCACCACTCGCTTTTTGTATAGCTATTACAATCTTCAATCGTAAATGCTCAATCCTCTTTGCTTTCAAATAATTTTGACTTTGGAAGCAGCTTCTGTTGCTTTTTGACGGGATTCGATCGCATCTTTGCCTTTGGCTAAAGCGACACCCATACGGCGATAGGGACGAGAATCTGGTTTTCCAAACAAACGAATTTCTGTATTGGGAATGGCAAGGGCTGCTTCTACGCCCGTAAAGGAAATGTTGTCACTAGTTGCGCTGGCAAGAATGACTGCACTGGCGGACGGACTGAGCAATTCAATCGTGGGAATCGGTAAGCCGAGAATCGCCCGTAAATGGAGTTCAAACTCGTTGAGGTTTTGGGAGATGAGCGTAACCATTCCTGTGTCATGGGGACGGGGGGACAGTTCCGAGAAAATTACTTCATCTTTAGTGATAAAAAATTCCACCCCGAAAATACCTGCACCACCAAGTTTATCGGTGACTTTACGAGCAATGTCCTGTGCATCTTTGACTTGGTTAGAGGTTAAGCCCACGGGCTGCCATGATTCTTGATAGTCACCTCGTTCCTGACGATGCCCGATCGCTTCACAAAATAGAGTCTCTCCCTGCCATTGACGAATTGTTAATAGGGTAATTTCGACTTCAAAATTGATAAATTCCTCAATGATGATCTTAGCAGTATCACCTCGACCGCCAGTGATCGCATAATCCCAAGCTTTTTCCAGTTCATCGGGAGAATTAACGACAGATTGCCCCTTACCAGAAGAAGACATCACGGGTTTAATCACATTCGGAAACCCAATTTCGGCAGCAACGGTTTTCAATTCGTCGAGGCTATTCGCATAGGCATATTTAGCAGTTCGTAAGCCTAATTCATGACTGGCTAAATCCCGAATGCGATCGCGATTCATCGTGAAATTTGTGGCGGCAGCCGTAGGAATGACAGTGTAGCCCTGTGCCTCTAGTTCCAGTAATTTCTCGGTACGGATCGCTTCCACTTCTGGTACGATCAAATCAGGTTGATGTTTTTTCACAACAGCTTCGAGTGCCTCGCCATCCAACATAGAGATCACTTCCCGATAATCGGCAACTTGCATCGCAGGCGCATTGTCATAGCGATCAACTGCGATTACCGTATTACCGAGTCTTTGGGCGGCAATAATAACCTCCTTGCCTAGCTCCCCAGAGCCAAGTAGCATGATTTTTTTCGGTAATGCGATCGCCATTTAATTCACCTTATTTTTTGACAAAACAGCTATATCATAACGCTTTTAGCATTAACACCCAAAAACGGGAAGCTAGATTTTAAATAGCTTCCCGTTTTTGATTATTTAGAAAAATGCGATCTCGAAAAAGCCAAAAGCTAACAGCCAAAAGCTAACAGCCAAAAGCTAACAGCTAATTACCTCTAAGCAACCAACTGTCTATCTCTAACCTGAATCGTGTACTGATTTGCAGGACGGCGTAAACCCAGATTTTCACGGAGAGTCTTCCCTTCATAGGCAGTGCGGAACAAGCCACGCTTTTGGAGAATGGGAATCACAAGATTCACAAAATCATCTAAACCAGTGGGCAGAATGGGAGGCATGATGTTAAAGCCATCCGCAGCACCATTGTCAAACCACTCTTGTAACTGGTCAGCAATACTTTCAGGAGTGCCGATAATCGTGCGATGTCCCCGTGCTGTAGCGAGAGAACGATACAACTCACGCAAGGTCAATCCGCGAGAAGCCAAATCCTTGACCAACTTCAATCGACTCTTATTGTTATTGGTGTTGGAAGGTAACTCTGGCGCGAGATCGTCGAGGGAATAGCCTGATAAATCCACACCTCGATAATACTGCTTCAAAATGCCCCAAGCGACATCGGGATGAATCAGAGATTGCAGAAATTCATACTTCTCTTGCGCCTCTTCTTCCGTGCGTCCAATTACAGGAAATGCCCCTGGCATAATTTTCAGATCATCAGGCGATCGCCCATATTTAGCCAGACGACCCTTAACATCACTGTAAAATTCCTGAGCATCAGCAAGGGTTTGGTTCGCTGTGAAAATCACCTCCGCCGTCCGCGCCGCTAATTCCCGCCCTGGTTCCGAAGCTCCTGCTTGGACAATTACGGGATAGCCTTGGGGAGGACGTGCGACATTCAGAGGTCCTTTGACTGAGAAATACTTTCCCTTGTGATTGAGGGTATGCAATTTCTCTACTTCAAAATAAACACCAGATTCGCGATCGGCGATAAAAGCATCATCTTCCCAACTATCCCAAAGTCCTTTCACAACTTCAAGAAATTCCTCGGCACGTTCGTAACGCTGACTATGTTCAGGATGATGCTCTAAACCAAAGTTAGCCGCCGCATTCTCATTACCTGTAGTGACAACATTCCATGCTGCTCGCCCATTACTGAGATGATCGAGAGAGGCGAATTTCCGAGCTAAGGTATAAGGCTCCTCGTAGGTAGTGGAAGCGGTGGACACAAAGCCGATATGCGTAGTTACGGCGGAAAGTGCAGAAAAGAGGGTGACAGGCTCGAAATGAGCAATCTTGCCATTACGGCTTTGAGTTTCTGGCGATCCACCCCATACCGCAGGGCTATCAGCGAGAAAGACGGTATCAAATAGACCACGTTCTGCGGTTTGAGTGATTTGCTTGTAATGCTCAAAGTTATGTCCTGCATCGATTTGAGCTTCAGGATGTCTCCATGCAGATACATGATGACCCGTAGCTTGAATAAATGCACCTAGTCGAAATTGACGTTTTTGACTCATAGGGTTTCTCTAAAAATTTTTAAAGAATTGTGTGGCGCTTCGCGCCACACAATTACTAAGCGGCAACAGGCTGTTGAATAAATCGGGAGTAGCGTTCAATGTAGAAATCAACGGGATTGGCGATCGCTTTTACCGCAGGGCGATCGCTAACAGCATCCCACCAACGCTTAACACGCACAGCTTCTGTGGGAACCGTGTAATTGCGATAATGCTCTAGGGTGGGAATGCGCTCGAACCAAGGATAGAAGGTGAGATCGACGAGGGAAATATTTTCTCCGAACCAGTAAGCACCATCACCAGAGAGCTTAGCGAAGGCTTCATTCTCAATGAATAAAATTGCTTCGTTTAATTCAGCGCGACCTTGCTCCTGTTCTTCAGCAGTCTTGCCGCGCAATAACTTACCAAAGGCAGACGTAAATTTGGTATTGGCATAGTCAATCCAGATTCTAGCGATCGCTTTAGAACCAGCATCTTTAGGTAATAATGCAGGTTCAGGAAATACTTCATTCAAGTATTCATTAATAACTGCTGATTCGTAAATCTCATTCTCACCATGACGGAGCGCAGGAACTTTACCATACTTGGAAATTGTCGAGAACCATTCGGGTTTGTTCTGCAAATCAATTTCCGTATATTCAAAGTCAATCCCTTTTTCGCCTAGAACTAGACGAGTACGATGGGCATAGGGGCAGGCTTTAGCACTGTAGAGTTGGATTTTGGACATATTAATCGGCGATCGGTGATTGGTAATTGGAAGTTCGATGCGTAGGGGCAGAGCATTCTCTTCACAATCTATAAATTTACAGATCACCTTAGTTTGAGAATGCTCTGCCCTAAACCTCGCAACAGAGGCGCAAATTTATACCGCAGGGACAAATTATCTTTGTAAAGCGGAGAGGGTAGAGCATTTGCGATTTAAGATTTTAGTGGGGAGTAAAAATGTTGATGCAAATGCTCTACCCCTACAAGTTCATCGTTATTGGTGTTATTGGGCGGGGTTGGGATAAAGAGAATTTACGTTTTCAATCTCTGTAAAAATTGTAGAATCTAATTCCACATTGACGCTATCAAGATCCTCTTTGAGTTGCTCTAAACTAGTCGCACCAATGATTGTGCTAGCCACAAACCAACGACTGCGGACAAAAGCTAAAGCCAAAGCAGAAGGTTTGATATTGTGCGCCTTCGCAATTTCCACATAGGCAGCAACAGCATTAGTCACGTTAGGCTTGCGGTAACGTTCGCCAAATCCTGAAAAGGCATTTAGACGAGCTTTAGGGGGATTGTCATGGAGATATTTACCAGTCAGCAAACCAAAGGCGAGAGGGCTATAGGCAAGCAGTGGCACATTGGTATGATGGGAAGCTTCAGCTAAGGCTCCATCAAAGGTGCGGTTTAATAAGCTATAGGCATTCTGAATTGAAACAGTCTTTGGTAAGCCTTTCTTCTTAGCGACATGATGGAATTTTGCCAGACCCCAAGGAGTCTCGTTGCTAACACCAAGATGGCGAATCTTACCCGCTTTAATCTGGTCATCAAATACAGCAAGTTGCTCAGAAATGGGAACAGTTTCATATTCTTTAGTAACGTTATAAACCGTTTCCCCAAAACGAGGCACATAGCGATCAGGCCAGTGGATCTGATAGAGGTCGATGTAATCGGTTTGCAGCCGTTTCAGGCTGTCATTAACCGCTTGCTCGATATTTTGGCGATCAATTTTCTGCACTCCATTACGGAGCCAAGCAAATCCACGCCCAGGCCCCGCAATTTTAGTTGCCACGATGACTTTGTCCCGTTGACGTTTGGCTAACCATTCACCAATATAGCTTTCGGTTAAGCCTTGGGTCTTTTCTTGCACTGGCACGGGATACATTTCCGCCGCATCAAGGAAGTTCACGCCATGATCAAAGGCATAATCTAATTGTTCATGGGCTTCAGCGATCGTATTCTGATTACCCCAAGTCATTGTGCCAAGGGTAATATCTGAAATTAATAAATCGCTATCACCGAGTTTGTTGTATTTGATAGTCATAGGAAGCTATTAAAAAATTGTTGAATATTTGGGTTGTTGTTTGGCTGTTAGCGACTCCTTAGCTAAAAGCTAATTGCTAGCTGTCACTAATTCCTTCTTCTCAACCTTGACAGACTCAACATCAGGCTTGACCCAAACTTGATCGAGACCGCCGCTAAGTAGACGGTAATGCTGAGTTGCATCTTGCTTATTGAAATCAGTACGACGGTGCATACCGCGACTTTCGGTACGGGCTAAACCACTGTTGTACATCCATCTTGCCGTTGCCACCATTGAAGCAGCTTCACGGGCACGGATCACTTGATCTTTTGCCTGTGCGCCACTATTGCGGATTTCATTCCATAGATGGTCGAGATTTTGGAGAGAAGATTTGAGAGTTGTTTCCGAACGGAACCAGTTGCGATCGTAGGGGAAAACTTCGCCTTGGGTCGCGGCAATCGCTTCTTCAGGATTAAAGGCTTTACGTCCATCCTGTTGTAGCCCTGCATCACCGACTGCACGCACTTGGCGATCGCCAACTTTTGCACCTAAACGCACTGCATATTCTGCCGCCGACTGACCCGCCCAATAGCCTGAAGAGGTCGCCCAAGCGGCATTATGGCTACCACCACCAGTGAAACCACCGCAAATTAATTCACGAGTAGCAGCATCACCTGCGGCGTAGAGTCCTGCTACGGAAGTGGCGCAAGAATAATCAGCAATGCGAATACCGCCCGTACCGCGTACAGTGCCTTCCAGACGCAAGGTAATTGGGAAGCGATCGGTAAAGGGATCGATACCAGCGCGATCAAAATAGATAAAGAAATTAGGTTGAGAAGCTCGCATCCAATCTCTGATCTCGTCGGTGACTTCGCTATCGAGGCGAGCATAAACGGGTTGATCGATTAGAGTCTTGGCAATGACAGAACGCCCCTTTGCCGATCCTGCCCCTTCGATGAGCGTACCATCTTCGTAGGTAAAGGAAGCCCATGAATAGAAGCGAGTTTTGGTAACTGAGGAATCTCTAGGGGCGATCGCATAGGCATTGGAAAATTCCATGCCTGAGAAATCGGCTCCTGCTTCAGCAGCCATTAAGTAACCATCGCCAGTGAGGACATTGCAACCGAGGGATTTGCTTAAGAAAGCACAACCACCTGTGGCAATAATTACCGCCGATGATTTTACAGTCCAGTTTTCACCAGTTTGGCGATTAATGCCTTTTGCACCAGCTACTGCACCTTCGTTATCAACTAGCAATTCCAAAGCAGGGCTGTTATCCAGAATTTCTACACCCGCTTTGCGAATTTTTTTCCGCATCAGGCGCAGGTATTCGGGACCTTGCAGCGATCGCTTAATGGGCTGACCATCGACATCGGGTTGGAAAGGGTAGCCCCAATCAGCCAAGGTGTTTACATTGTCATAGGTACGATCTAGTACACGCTGCATCCAATTGCGATCGGCAAGGAAACCGCCCATTGCTTCCCGACTTGCCATTGCTTGTTCGCGCTGTTCGGGATCGGGGGGAATGTACCATACGCCATTACCTGCGGCGGCGGCAGCGCCACTGGTTCCACAATAGCCTTTATCAACGAGAATCACCTTTGCACCGCTTTGAGCAGCGCTCCATGCCGACCAAGTACCTGCGGGGCCACCACCGATGACTAATACATCTGCTTCTAAATTGATTTCTGAAAGCGTGCTTGATTGGCGAGACATAATGTTTTTCCTTAATGAATAATTTGGAAAATGAGTTTGAAATTCCTGTCTACGTTTGACGGGTTGATCCCCCTCAATCCCCCTTAAAAAGGGGGAAGAAGATAAAATGATGTTCTCCCCCCTCTTTTTAAGGGGGGCTGGGGGGGATCTTCCTAAGAGCTAGGCGACTGCCATTCCTTAATCTCAAAATTGGTTTTCAACAACTTCTGATCTGCGAGAAACTGCTTGGTAGAATTTAGTAACTGCAAACCTTCAGCAGGAAATGCTTCTTGCGTGAATAATTCAATGGGATAAGCCTGTTTGATAACGTCCACAGAATATCCACTTGCCTTAGCTGCAAATTTATAGAAAGCATCAGGATTTGCCTTGATATCCTCTAAGGCTTTGAGACGAACCTTTTCCCACTTCTCTACGAACTTAGGATTCTTTTTTAAGAAATCTTCAGTCACCACAGTGACACCTGAGCCAAGTAGTTCTTTGTTGGTCTTCGCTTGATCGATCGCAGGATAACCCTGAGCAATTAAATCCAACCCGATCGTAATTGTAAAAGGATAAGCAGCAATATCACCACGTTCTATAGCTGCTTTAGAATCAGTCGTTGACACTTGGACTAGCTTTACATCTTTAGCAATACCTGCTTTTTCTAAACGACCAAGTAGATAACGGTGCAAATAGGTTCCTTTAGTTACGCCAACCTTTTCTCCTTTTAGCTCTTCTACAGTTTTGGCACCATTTTTCTTGGTAATTAAATATGCGTCATTACCAACGCGATTCTGATTAATAATTACGGTCTTCAACCCAGCCGATCGCCCAGCTAATGCAGGAGTATCACCATACATTCCCAAATCAAGACGATTACCTGCGATCGCTTCATTCAGAGGCGGACCACCGACAAACGGAACAAACTTGACTTCGCTAATTCCAAATTCCTTAAGTTCAGGAACTAACCAATTTTTTTCTAAAGCCCAACCTTCGGGACCAATGGGAATCTTGCTTTCAGAGCTAATAAATCCCACTCGAAGTACCACGGATTCCGTCGGTGTTTGCTTGGCGGCGGCGACCTTGGGGGCATCAGCATTTTTAGTTGCTTGAACCGTGCCTGTGCTACAGGTCGGTTATGTCGTCATCGGCGACGATGTGGAAATCGGTTCCAATTCGTCCGTGGACCGCGGCGCGCTCGGTTCGACCATCATCGGCAAAGGCACAAAAATTGACAACCTCGTGC
>CAIJEA010000752.1 GCA_903819605.1 uncultured cyanobacterium
CGCGAGGCTGGTGGCATAGTTACTGCCTATGATGGCAGTGAACATGTTCCTAAATCTGGGAGATTACTGGCAACTAATGGTCATTTGCATCAGCAAATGATTGAAGAGTTATCACTAGTTAAGCCTTTGCCCTTTAAGTTCCCTTTTGGTAGATGATGATTGTGAAGTGATGAATCACTTCTTTAAACCCAAAAACCAAAACCTTTACAGCACGCTGCAAAGGTTTTGGTTTTTAGTTTTAATTGTGCGTACCTACTTAGATAGATAAATCCCTTAATCTATGCTTCGCATAGATTAAGGGATTTGTATTCTCTCCATGAGATAGCAAAGGCAGTCTTGGCGAATAATATCGGTATTGAGGGTCAACATCGATGGCATGACAGGGTGCTTTAATCTAATCTCACCATTTTGGATCTGGAAATAGCGATCGCTATTTTCTTCACCTTCTTCACTCAACGCTGATAAATACGCTTTTTCACTTTTTGCTTTACCAAAGTTTGCCCCGATTGGTAATTCACAAAAATTCAAGCGATCCATGTCGATAGGAAACGTAATGTCATCGCAGGGATCGCCATCAAAACTGAAATTAATTTCTTCAGGAACTTTGACGATCGCCACAGTGTGAAATAAATCAATATCAGCGATCAGCGAATCTGGCAGACTATCAAAACTATCGAGATTGAGGCAAGTTTCCATAAATTCCAAGGCATGGGCTGTGCCATCGGGAACATCGGGCTGTCCGCATTCCACGACGATGGAGGGGCAAAAATGTCCAAAAGCGAAGGATTGAACAGTTTTGGGACTGGTGTAATAGACAACGGTTTTGCTAAATAATCTCGCCAGTTTCCGAAAATCCTTCTCTAAATGTGTAATGCAGCCATAATGAGGATTCCTGCCCGTATTATTATGCACATCGATGCTGGCAAATACCCCACGCGATCGCATTTCCTCTATTACCTGTTGTGCCATGTGATGCTCTGGCGAGTCCCCTGTTTGCCAAATGCGATTGTAGTCAGGTTGATTGGGTAAATGTCTGAGGCGATATCTTGCTGCTGAAATATTACCGATAAATACTGATAGCGATCGCGGTAGCCTTTTATCTGCATATTTTTGCAGTAATTCGCGGATTGCTAGCCAACTAGTAGTTTCATTACCATGTAGCAAAACTGAAACGAATAATGGTGGTTGGCGATCTCCTTCTAGATGAATCAGGGTCGGTCGCTTAAGTAATTGAAAAAGTTGATTAGATTCAAGATCTAGTAATCCGTCAGGAATGCGATCGAAAACATCAAGCATGGCAAAACCTAGATTTTACAAAGGAGATGCCAAGCATCTCCTTTGTAAATAATAAGAAAAAGACACGCAAAGCGTGTCTTTTTCTTTAAAAAACAATTTGGGAGTGCCAAATGACACTCCCAAATCTAAATGCAGGATAAAAATAATTGCACTTAACGAGAAATAAACAAGAATCTTGCCAACTAAAATTAGTAGGTAAGACCCAAGCTGCGGGAGGTTTCAGCTCCAAGATAGACACGGACGCTTAGGAAGTCAGTGGGGCAAGCAGTTTCGCAACGCTTACAACCAATGCAGTCCTCGGTGCGGGGAGAAGAAGCGATTTGAGCCGCTTTGCATCCGTCCCAAGGAACCATTTCCAAAACATCACAGGGGCATGCACGAACGCATTGTGTGCAGCCGATACAGGTGTCATAAATTTTGACTGCATGCGACATATTGCTATTGCTCCAATCAATATATGTACCTATTTAGGCACGGGATGTTTAAACCCAAGTTTATCGTAGTGGTTTACATTCGATGATCAGTTTGTGAGATAACTTAAAACAAATTAATATTTGAGCTTGAAATTAAGTTTTTATCTCTAAAATGCTTGTGTGGGGCAAAGAGTAGAGAATATCGTATTTGGTGAATAATTAGTGGTGCGCGGATTCGCCGCGCACCACTAATTATTCACTGGGAAGGGAGTA
>CAIJEA010000753.1 GCA_903819605.1 uncultured cyanobacterium
CTCTGTAGTCGGTTTACTCACTTTTACTCCTCACTTTTGCTTCTTTACTGACACTTTGCAGTGTGAAGCGATCATGCCAACTAGCCTCTTACGCCTAAACTTTGGATAAGTTGCTTATAATGTGCACGATCTTGATTACGAACATAAGCAAGCAAGCGCTTACGTTGACCGATAATTTTTAGCAAACTACGGCGAGACGAAAAATCTTTAGGGTGTAGTTTGAGATGAGTTGTCAACTGGGTGACGCGTTCGGTTAACAATGCAACCTGAACATCTGATGAGCCAGTATCTGTAGGATGCTTTTGATATTCTGAAAATATTTCTAGCTTGCGTTCTTGCAACAGTGCCATGATAAAAACTTGAACGTGTTTTGAAGTGTACGTGACATAAACTCGACACTAAATGCCCAACTATAAAATTTAGGCATTGCGGTGCGGGTTTCCCAATCTCACGATTGGGCATTCCTAGTTGTTTCCATTTCTGGGGTTTCGCCACTTATCCTAGAGATGTATATTTACATCTACCTACTCTGGGGTAGCCCGACTGCATAGGCAGTTTCCGTTTCTCAGTAGTCTCTGAGTACATTACATGGCAAATCGCCAATTTCTGAAGATACTATCTTTCAGACAGACTAGCTTAACATGTTGACTGCGTATTTTTGTTGTTCCACAAAAAATAAGGTAGTGCATATTGCACCACCTCGTTTTTAATGTGCTGAGCCATTGCCATGATATTTATCAGTGTCATAAAAGCCATTACGAGTTCCAAAGAACAAACAGCTAACTGTAAATAAAATAGTCAAAACAGGCAAAATAACTTTGAGATCAAGCATGGTTTACAGTGTTTGAAGGATGTAATGTTGATGTACATATTTTAAGCTTAAGTACAGCGATTGCCCAATACAGAAACAAAAATAGAGATAGTGCTTTGCACTATCTCTATTTTTGTTTCTGTATTGCAAAGTCATTAAGCCATCTTAGTTACTTGCATCTGTACTTTCACCAGAATTATCTCCACTAGGACGATAACTTTGCTCAAAGGCATAGCGCACAATCTGTGAGCGGTTTTCCAGATTAAGCTTAGTCATGATGCTGCTAAGATGCGTCTGTACTGTGCGTGGACTAATTTGGAGGCGTTTGCCAATTTCTTTGTTGGTAAAGCCTTGGACAACTTGCCAAAAAACTCTTTCTTCAGAAGGTGTGAGATTGGTGCGTGAGACTGGTGCTGTCGGTTGCTGAAATAGCCGCATATGCTCGCTAGGAGTACGGTGTGGCTCACGCTTATGTGGGGAGAAAAAGTCTATATCAGTTTTGCCAATGGTCATGCGATCGCCGCTTTTTAGCAAAATCGGAAAGGTAATTCTTTGACCGCGCATGAAAGAACCATTACGACTACCAAAATCTACCAAGTAAAAACTTCCAGATTCATTGTTAGTACTACGGTTTTTTGAATCCCCTTTCATAGAAGATTCAAACCCATCATTTTTGGACGCGCCAACAATTTGCAAGGTGGCATGATAACGCGAGACCCATTTATCTGTTAATACAATTGAGTTATCGTAGCCCCTCCCAATTGTCCAGAAGTCTGCGTTTGTAAGTGGAATCATTTGCTGTCCCTCATCTGCATGAACAATCAGATAGGGGTGTGGGTGTAGAAGGGTCACTGAACCGTTAGACAACTTTGTTATGTGCATCTCAATCAATTGCCAATATAACCTATTTATATATTGTGAGACGTGTTTAATAAATTTTGAGTTCCTTTTTCAGATTCAGGACTTTTGATGACATATTCTGTCACTTAATAAAAGCTGAATCATGACAAATGAAACTTAATCAAATTATACCCTGTTGATAGCTGTAGCCACTCACATAGATATCAGTAATAAATTTAAGATATAAATTTAAGATATAGACATTAGAAATTATCAGCGATTGCTATACTCCTGAATAGAATTAAAAAGTACTCCCTGAATATTGCCGAGGTAAAAAAGAAGCGTATGTTACTTTTTCCTCTAAATTAAAAACTTGAAAATTCCTGTAAGTTCTTATTAAAAACAATGATTTGGATCGCGATCGCCATACAGTTAATACTTAGTGCAGGATTGTTATGGGCAACATGGCAAATATGGACACTACGTAAAAGTCTCAAAGCGACTGTAAGAACTGTAGATGGTTGGACAGAGGTTTGTCAGAATGGTTTGGATGTATCTTCACCTAATATAGAGATTGCACGGGGTGGTGTTGGCTCTCTACGGAGGCAATATCAAACCTTGCAAATTCAACTAGAAAGAATTCGTAAGTTACTGTCCGTGCTTGGACGTGGTGTATCCTTTTTAGGGAGTCGTTGGCAACAGGATCGTCAAGGTTCGTCAAACTCTTTAAGTAACAGGTCGTCAGGCAGCAGATCGTCAGGGAGCAAGCAAAATGTCAAACGGCGCAAGTAAATTTTTTAGTGGGTTGATTGTTGGTTCAGCGATTGGCACAGCAGCGGGTATTTTGTTCGCACCCCGATCGGGCAAAGAAACTCGCCAAGTCTTAAAAAAATCGGCTCAGGATTTACCTAAGCTTGCTGAAGACTTAGGATTAAGTATGCAATATCAGGCTGATCGAATTACCGAACAAGCTCAACGTACAATTGACGAAGCATTGATTCGTTTACAGGAAGCGATTATCACAGGTCAGGAGGCTAGCCGTAGGCTGCAAGAGGAGTTAGCGATCTCTATGGGTAGTTCTGTGAATAAGGCTCCAGTAGAAATAGGCGATCGTCCAGTCGAAGATGAGGAGTAAGCAATAAGCACTTATAAGAAATTATGTCAGAAGCGATCTTTCTGCTAGGTTTATCATTTTTATTGGTGGTAGTTTGCTTGACGATTCTTTTGTTAACTGCAATCCCTGCTTTTCAAGAGCTGGCTAAAGCAGCAAATAGCATTATTCGTCTGGCTGATACATTGACGCGGGAGTTACCTGCAACGCTTGAAGCAATTCGTTTAACGGGGTTGGAACTGAGCGAGTTGAGTGATGAGCTTAATCAAGGGGCAAAAAGTGCTGGTGAAGCAGTAAAGCAAGTAAATGATGGCATTAAAGGTGTGCGTCAGAGTGCTTCTAGCGCTTCAATCGCTACTAAAAGTGCCTTTGCTGGTATCAAAGCTGGATTAAAATCCCTTGGTCGCCCTCGCCGTCAGAGGAGAGGCTCTTCAGAATTAAATCAAGAAAATTTGCGGTTTAATGATGAATTATCTGGAAATTTAGATGAGAATGAGATTTCTAATCAAAAGCGTCTAATAACCCCTGATGATATACGCTCTGAGGGTTTTATGGGAGATTTGACATCAGAAGATTAGGAAATGCGTACTCCCTTCCCACCCACAAAACAGAAATTGTAAACTGAATAATTAGGCGTACGCGGCGAAGCCGCGTACGCCTAATTATTGACTGGGAAGCGAGTAGTAGTAAGACATTTACATCTTCTAGTGGTTAGAGTTATGCGATTTATTTTAGTACTGAGGCGGAGCCGCAGTACTAAAGTCTAGTTCTTTATTTTGCTGCGATCGCCTTGCAGCGATCGCACACACCGCTAACGGTCACTTCATAACTATCAATTTGTAATCCTGAGCGTATTTGCTGAAATCCTAGTCCCTCAAATGCATTCCAAGCAATATCTTCGATTTCCCCGCAGCATCTACACCGAAAGTGATGGTGAGGCTCGACATTGGCATCATAGCGGCATACCCCCTGTTCTAGTAAAACCTCGCGTACTAGTCCCGCATCACGTAAGGTCTGAAGTGAAAGATAAACCGTTGCCTGAGATGAAGTGGGGGCATTTTGATTGAGGTCGCTTAATATCTGATCTGCGGTGGGATGATCTTGGCGATCAAGTAAATTTGCATAAACGGCAAAGCGCTGAGGGGTAACGCGCAACCCCTTTGATTTTAGGATTTGAACAACCCTATCTGCTTGCTTTTGCATTTAATCTTCCTCCTAGTTTTCTCCGAATATTCTTATAAAGCCTCTTTGAGATAGAGCCTTTAAGTATTAAAAGCATCTGTTGGCAATCATCTCTTTAGTATTCTTCAATCAGCTTCTAATTAAGAAAATTTAACTAAAAAACTTGCAAATGCTTAAAATGCCTATTCACTTGGATCATAACTATATCACTTCTAACTAGGAACTACAAGCTTATCGAAGTTTTTTAAATAATTTAATCATTATGGGTATTGACTAACTTCTAAATCAGAACTATTCTTAGATTTATTCAGAGACCTATTAAAATAAGAGATTCTATGAGTACTTATGCAAAATAAATTACCCAAACCCGTAAAGTTGCTTCCCACAGGGGCGCAACTTTACGGGTTTGGAGCTGTAATTAATTATGCACATCTACTTATCTCATTCAATTCTTAGATCTTTGGACTATATGTAATCAAAACTTTTGACACCAACTCAGAGAAAAATATGGCAGTTATCGAAACCGTACCAAACGTTGTTTTTAAAACTCGTGTTCGTGATGAGTCCGTAGAAGGTCCTAATCCTTATCGTTGGGAAGATAAAACCACTCAAGATCTTTTTGCTGGTAAAAAAGTAGTTGTTTTCTCTTTGCCAGGTGCATTTACACCTACTTGTTCATCCAATCACTTGCCTCGTTATGAAGAGCTTTATGAAGAATTCAAGGCTCTAGGCGTGGATGCAGTGATTTGTATTTCTGTAAATGATGCCTTCGTAATGTTTAAGTGGGGCAAGGAAATCGGTGCAAAGAATGTATTCTTGCTTCCTGATGGTGCTGGCGAATTTACCCGCAAGATGGGAATGCTCGTCGATAAGTCGAATATTGGTTTTGGACTTCGCTCTTGGCGCTATTCCATGTTGGTAAACGATCTTAAGATTGAAAAGATCTTCATAGAACCAGGCTTTGCTGATAACGCTGGTAGCGATCCTTTTGAAGTTTCTGATGCTGACACAATGTTGGCTTACCTCAAGGGTGCTGAAGCTACTGGTGTATCTGCTCCTCGTTTGGCATTTGTGGGCTAATAAACAAAATGTCAAGATGCGCCCCGCGCATCTTGACATTTTAATTAAATAATTTTTAAGTGGGGTGGCTATGAAACTCTCTAGCAAAAATCTTGACCAACGAATTGATACTCTCTACGATGCGATCGTGGTCGGCGGCGGTATGGGCGGCTTATCAGCGGCGATATATCTAGCTCGCTATGGTCTCAAGTGCTTAGTAATTGAGAAGGGTAAAGGGCGATCGCTATGGATGCAAGATTTGCGGAACTATGTTGGACTCGATCCGCACACTCCAGGGCGAGATATATTAAATCACGCAACTAAAACATCTCTAGACTGGGGAGCCGATCATCTACGTGGCTATGTGGAAGATGTCACCGATGAAGGCGAAACTTTTGCGGTGAAGGTAAAAGTTGGTAAGCAAAATAGTATTTATCCCGTATTTCGCAGTAAGTATTTAGTCGCTGCTTCTGGAATTATAGACAATCTGCCGCAGCTAGAAGATATGCAAAATGTCTATGATTATGCGGGTTATACGCTTCATGTCTGCATGATTTGTGATGGTTTCGATATGTGGGATCAGAAAGCAGTTCTGATTGCAAATACAGAAGGACAAATTGGTGCTGCCTTTGTCTTAAACTGGTTCACCCCCTATATTTCCGTTTTGACGCATGGATTATGTGAAGTCAGCGATAAAACAAAGCAGAAGCTTGCCGAGCATGGATACCCATTGTACGAAGCACCGATCGCTAAGTTCTTGGGTGAAAATCACCAACTTAGTGGTGTGGAACTCACTGATGGCACAATTGTCGAAGCCACCACGGGTCTAGTCGGAATGGGTTCCGTTTATCACAACCATTACCTCAAAGGTATCGAAGGTCTGGAATGGGATGGACAGAATTTAGTTACGAATGATATGGCAAAGACTAGCCACGATCGCATTTTCGCTCTTGGTGACTTGAAGAAAGGATTGAATCAAGTATCGATCGCCGTTGCTGACGGCACTGTCGCAGCAACCCAGATCTGGCGTAATATTCGACGGGCTAGTCCACCGCGCAAATGGGAAGAGAATATAAAGGGCTCAGCCATAGGCTAATAAAAAGCCTCGCATTGCGAGGCTTTTTATTAGCTATACGATTGCTTCTGGTTTGAGACATTGATCTATAGAATGGCAGCAATCTTCGACAGTCTCTCCATTGAGCATTTGCTTAGCGAGGGAGGCTAAAACTACGCGGCGATCGCTCAGTAAATTACGAGCATTTAGCAAAGCCCATCGTTCTTGAGTCATGGGATTGGGCAAATTTTCAATTGCTTGTCGTAAGCATTGAATATCATCAATTCCGCCTTCAGTTTCACCTTCACACATGAGTTGTTCAGCGGCGATACCTGCCATATATACAGTGCAGTAGCGATCTAGCAAATTTGTTGAATTAAGTGAGTCGCCTAATTCAATTTCCACCCCACCTTCAATTCCTGCAAAGGTGTCGTCCGCTAATATTTCGCCGAGAGATCTGCCGACGATTCCTGCGATCGCATAACTAACAACTTTAAATCCCAATACATGTGCTGCGAGAAAATGCCCAGCCTCATGGTAGGAAACTCGCTCGCGATATTTAGGCGATCGCGCCTTCAGCCATGCTTGAGTGTATGCGCCAAATTTTCCTTGCCAAAAACCTATATCAATTCCCCAAGCGCTAAGTAAAACAATTGCAATTGCACTAGGTACAACTGGCGATAAACCCACCATTGTCCCTACGAGAGACATCATTGTAATTGTAAAAATGGCGATCGCCAGCAAATCAGTAGTAGTAACATTCATGACGAGGCTCTGAGTCTGAGTTGGAGAAAGCATCCTCGATTTACAAGGGGATACCTAATTATGGCTTTTTGATAGAAGAACTACGATTTTGTTTTTTGTAGAAAGTCATCAGACTGTCCTCATCACCAACAAAGCGCCAATGCCAAGGCTCATACATCACACCTTGAGGATTGTTTGGAGGGAAAGACATTTCAAATCCATACTTCGCTGCATTGTTTTGTAGCCATCGGTAAGCAGCAGTTTTCTCAAAACTAGGTGAGAGGTCTGAACTTGGGACAGCGCCGTCACCAATATCTAAAGCATAGCCAGTGTGATGTTCGCTATGCCCAGGAGGTGCGCTGACTTTGGCTCGTTGGGCTGGCGTTTGGTTGCGTTGCTTACTGATCTCAAAAAAAAGTTGTTGTTGCTCAGCGATCGTCCGAAAGCCTGAGATTACAACAAAATCAACACCATCAGCTTTGGCATCGGCTTCCATCTTCAAATAACTTTTTGCTGCTGCGTCACGCAGTTTAATTTCATAGCCATCGCTTGCTCTACTAATAGTGCGTAATTCATTTAGTGGAGCTTCGCTATAGGGATGATGTCCAAACAGATCTGGTGGGCTGTCTGGTTCCTTGGTAATGGCTTCAGGACTTTCGCTAGTAGATTTGGGTGGTGAGCTAGTAAATGGTGCGACCGTGGCTGGAGCCGAGGATTGAGATGATTGATTAGTGACCGAAACTGGTTGTGCAGTTTCAGTTACTGAAGAGTTTACTTGAGCTTGATTTGCTGCATTAGCATTAAGTGCAAACCAGAGGCGGGTGCTAACTATGGGAGATAAAAAAGCTAAAATAGCTAAACTATATCCCCACCAGGGAACTGCCTGTAGCGATCGCAGAATCGGGTTAGCTTGAGTAGATTGCTTTTGGGGCGATCGATTGGGATCGCTTACCCTCTGGGCAACGGGGATATCGTTTTGTGTAGTCATAGGTATGTAAACGTTTGCAGTTTTAACCAAGGTTAAATATATAGTGTCTGTTCCAAAATGCCAAAGATATATCTATCTTTAAATCTACCTTAAACAGCAACTGCGATCAGGGACTATAGTTATAGCCAAGTAGGTTAAAACATAAAACCCAGAAGAGAGTTGCGGCGCAAAGCAACGCAACTCTCTTCTGGGTTTTGGGTTTGCCATAACATAAATGCCTACTGCTATAGATTTGACTGCACAATTTCGAGAATATTGCCATCGGGATCGTTTAAAAATAAGATTCTTTGCCCCCAAGGCATAACGGTTGGTGGAGAGATAATATTTATTGGCACATTTGCTTGAATATTAGCTTGCCGATCGCCTATTTGCTGATAAATCTGATCGAGATCATCAACGGTCATTGAGAGCAAAAATGGGTTGCCACTTATGGGTTGCTTGC
>CAIJEA010000754.1 GCA_903819605.1 uncultured cyanobacterium
CAAAAAAATAATTAGGAAAGAAATCATGCACCGATGGAAATTAGTCTGGACAATAAAAATCAGTAGATTTCTCCGCAATGCCAGCATCGCAACCTGTGCAGCTATAATCGCCATAGGTACGGGATGGAACGCACAACCCAGCATCGCCAATTCTGCCCAAAATCCTCCAAATGTCATTACAGATAATGTTGTTACGAATTCCGTAAATAATCCGTCAGCACTCATTCAAATAGGCAAACAACAGTACCAAAACGGACAATATGCGATCGCACTCAAGACATGGCAACAAGCCCTTGATATATATACAAAACAAGGCGATCGCCTCAATCAAGCAGTTGCTTTCAATAATTTAGCCTTAGCCCATCAACAACTAGGTCAGTGGATAGAAGCAAATCAAGAAATTGCGAAAAGTTTAGAAATCCTGCAATCTGAATCACAACAGCTACAACTACTTGCCCAAGCCCTTAACATTCAAGGCAACATCCAACTCGCTCAAGGTCAAGCTAGAGAAGCCCTAGCTACTTGGGAAAAAGCAACCGCAACCTACGAACAAATAGGCGACAAAGATGGAGCCATTCGCAGCAAGATTAACCAAAGTCAAGCCATGAGGTCGCTAGGTTTATATCCAAGGTCAAAAGAACTCCTTACACAAATCCAAACAGATCTCAACGATCGCCCCGACTCATCCCTCAAGGCCTCCAACCTCCTCAACCTCGGTGACACCCTCCGCCTCAGCGACGATCTGCAAGCATCTCAATCCGTATTGCTAAATAGCTTAGCCATCTCTAAAAAGCTCAACAACAATACCGCGATTATCGATACTTTGCTTAGCTTGGGAAATACCGCCTACAGTCAAAAACATATTCCCGAAGCGATCGATTATTATCAACAAGTAGCTAATATTACTACCTCACCAATCCAAAAAATTCAAGCACAGCTAAATCAACTGCGACTCCAGATCGAATCCCATCAAACAGATTCATCTCAACAGTTAGCGACAGAAATTCAGTCTCAATTGCTAAACCTTCCCCCCAGTCGCGCTTCGGTCTATGCAAAAGTCAATTTCGCAGAAAGTTTGCTTAAACTAAATCCCACTTCAAGCGATCGCGAAGCCGCCGCCCAAATACTTGCGATCGCCGCTCAACAAGCAAAGACCATGGATGATCCAAGGGCTGAGTCCTACGCGATTGGCTATCTGGGAGCGCTTTACGAACAAAACCAACAGTTATCGGACGCGCAAAACCTGAGTGAAAAAGCTCTCGTCCTCGCCCAAACCAATAATGCCTCGGACATCGCCTATCGCTGGCAATGGCAGCTCGGACGAGTGCTTAAATCTAAAGGTGATAATAAACAGGCGATCGTGGCCTATAGCGGAGCTGTCAGCACTCTTACTTCCATTCGTGGCGATCTCGTATCCAGCAATGCCGATGTTCAGTTCTCTTTCCGCGAGAGCGTCGAGCCAGTCTACCGACAGCTTGTCGAGTTGCTCCTAACTCCCGAAAATGGGCAAGAAGTCAGCCAAGATAATCTTGCAAAGGCTCGTGAGGTAATCGAATCCTTACAATTAGCAGAATTAGATAACTTCTTTAAGGAAGCCTGTCTGACAGGTAAATCTACTCAGATTGATGAAGTAGATCGTCAAGCAGCAGTTGTTTACCCAATTATTTTACCTAACAGTCTAGAAGTTATTATTTCTCTCCCAGATAAAGAGCATTCTTTACTTCACAAATCCCAAAAAATTTCTCAAAAAGATCTCGAAAATCATTTAAGTCAACTTCGACAAAAATTAAGTCGTATTGCCCTTGAGTCTGATACAAAAAAAGTATCTCAGGAAGTCTACGATTTGCTGATCGGGAAAGATATAGACGAGAAACTAAAAGCCAATGATATTAAGACCTTAGCATTTGTTCTTGATGGTTCCTTTAGGAATCTACCCATGGCAGTTCTCTATGATGGTCATCAGTACTTGATAGAAAAGTATAATCTCGCTCTTACACCAGGAATGCAGCTCCTCGATCCCCGCCCCTTGAAACGTCAGAAATTAGAAGTATTTGTTGGCGGTGTAAGCGAAGCAACCCAAAAATTTAACGCTTTGCCAAATGTCGAACGCGAGTTGAAACAGATCGCTTCGGTTATAACTACACAACCACCACTTCTAAATGAGTCTTTCACCAGTCTAGCGATTCAAAATCAAATAAGTAAGATTCCCTATCGAGTTGTTCATTTAGCTACTCACGGTCAGTTTAGTTCTGATATCAATGACACCTATATTTTGACGTGGGATGCTCGGCTTGATGTCAAACAATTAGGAGAGTTATTGCAAACTAAAGCTCAAGATAGCAGAATCCCCATTGAGTTATTAGTCCTCAGTGCCTGTAAAACAGCTAAGGGAGATAATCGCGCTGCATTAGGGCTGGCAGGAATAGCTTTGCAATCTGGAGCGCGGAGTACGATCGCCAGCTTATGGTCGGTCGAGGATAGGGCAACAGCAACATTTATGGAAGATTTTTATCAGGAACTTGCCAAAACTGGAACCACAAAAGCCGACGCTTTACGCAATGCCCAACTTAGTCTCATTAAAAACCCATCGTTTACACATCCATTTTACTGGTCACCTTTCGTTTTAATTGGGAACTGGTTGTGATTTAAATAGTCAATCTTTTAGAGTATCTAATTAGCATCTATCAAGGAAAGCTCAGCAATAAAACCATTATGTCCGAAAAACATTTTCATCGTTACTTTTCGTTATTGGCGATCGCTACGCTCTGCCAATCTATAGTTTTTTCGATTTTCTTATCAGAAACTCGCTCTCAGCCTGAGCCACAAAACAAAATTCCAACTCAAACAGTGGGTGGCGGAAGCCGAGGTTTGTTTCAGCCTCCTGAAGGAGAGCCTGAACCCACCGTTAGCATTGGAGGAGGGAGGCGCAGTAGCGATGGCAAATGTCCTAAAGATCGCGATATTAAGCCTACCGATAGTAAATCTCCAGATTCTTTGGATCAACAGCTTACTCCTTTATTACCGACTAAAAAGTTTGGACTTACTTATTCATCTAATCCTCAATTCTACGCATATATTCCCAAAACCTCTGCGATCGCTGTTGTGTATACTCTTGAGAATCAAGAAGGCAAGGGGATCGAGCAAAAAAGGATAGATCTTACCAATACACCTAGTATTGTTGGGGTTCAATTTAGCGAACGATTAGAGATTGGAAAAGATTACAAGTGGTTAGTCTCTGTAGTTTGTGTGGCTGACGATCCTGAAGATACTTTCTCTGAAGGTATTGTTCGTCGCATTAAACCAAATCCAGCTTTGATTGGAAAATTGGAAAATGCGAAAGATATCGAGCTTGTCGAGCTATATGCTAAATCTGGAATTTGGTATGAAGCTCTAGATGGTTTGGCAAAATTACGTCTCACCAAACCCAAAGACCCCGAACTTACTTCTATTTGGCTGAATTTACTTAAGTCTTCTAGTTTGGAGACTTTAGCAAATACTCCTATTAAAATGTATAGGGAGGATAATGAGCTACTCTAATTTCAATACCGATTTCAGTTGCCAATTTCTGTAGATCCTCCTTAAAGATGTAGTAGTTTGAGCTATTGCTGCCTCCGCCATCACATAAAAGCAAGATCGATTTTGCAAAGGCATAATAAAACTGCCCTAATTGTTGCCACCATTGCCTGATACTGTCGCAAGCAAATTCAGTGGTGTCTCGACTATTACCCAGATTAATAAAACCTTCATTTCTCTGTATATCGTAGATGCCATAAGGAATTATTACCCCACTCGCTAATTTAGGAAAGTCGTGGTCTAAAACTTCTATTACGGGCAGACCTGTAGTCGATGATTTGGAGGCTATTCGCAAGCAAACTCTCGAAGATGCTAAGGTTCGCAATCAAATTGAAGGTAAGTTTGGACAGGCTAAACGACGGTTCAGTTTAAATCGCGTCATGACCAAGTTAGCAAATACTTCGGAAATGGCGATCGCTATCCCTTTTTGGTAATGAATTTGGAAGCACTGCTCAAGCAACTTGCTTTTTTATTTTTTTCTTGGTTTATTTTGGTCAGGCAATGCCTTTTTCTGACCTTTGACAAGGTGGGTTTTACCTTTTCTGCTATCTCTTGGCAATTTCCTATCTTGACTTCTAAAAAGTCTGCTTTCTCTCCTTTCCACCTAATTGCTTTTTCAGTAAGCCCTACTTATTTAATTAAGTGCACAGATTTTACATGGTTTTAATGGAGTAAGTTATATCTACTCTAAATTTACTAATTCTTATTTATCAGTAAACCAAGGGATCTGAATATCAGAGAATGATTCGAGAGATTGCACCTCAACCTCTTCTGCTAATGCAGGGTTTCTATGCTCGTTCAAAAAAGCAACTATGAACGCATGTCCAAACTGTCTAAACCAACTTGCAACTTCCATAGACTCTTTCTGAAGCTTTTTCATAGCTAGAATTAACTTAACATCTGAGTCATTAACTAAATTATCTGGAATAACATCTGAGTCATTAACTAACTTCTTATATAGAGCACGAACAAAAACAGCCTCAGCAAAATAGTAGAGATCATTTGAAGAATCATTCTTTCCTAAATATAGAGTGAGTTCTTCTGGAAGTACACTAGAAAATCCATCATCCACTGTTTTTCGATTATCCTCATTTTTTGATTTGGGATAATGAAAGGTAAGATTGCGGACATCACCCATAAAGTTTTTATTTCCAAAGTAATTATGGATGTTGGATATCGCGTCTATACCTTCCTAAGCCATCTTTATATTGTACTTTTCAAAGTTTTTGTTTTTCCTTATCAAGAAGTTATAGTCATTTAAGAACTCTCTAGCTTCTTTGAGCTTTCCGACCAGTGTTGTTATTGCTATCCTAGAAAATGTAAGCTGTCCTAAGACTAAAAGATCACTTTCAGAAGAAATATTTGATGTCCAGTATAAAAGTTTATAAATACCGTTAATCTCGTTAAGAATATGAGCTAGGGTTAAGAAAAATATGCGGTCTTCGCTTGGCAATGACTCAAGCCAATCCTTATCAAGAGTCACCTTGTAGAACCTAGATGTGCTATTCACGATTTTACTAAGCCTTCGATATCTTTCTGAATGCGATTATAACAGTGCAATCGCTTGATCAAATACTTTATAAAACAGTACAATCGCCGATCTTGTAGGGTGAGTTAATTAAATGTAAAGCACTTTTTAATGTCAAATATTTGTGCGTTACGCTTCGCTAACACACGCTACGAGGTTGGTTATTTATTTCAAATTTCTTGAGTGCGATCGCCAATTTTGTAGTGCGATCGCCGATCCTGTAAGGTGCTTTCATAAAATGGAACGCACCTTATTAAGGATAAAAATCTTAGATAAGCACCTTCCTGCACAGCAACGGCACGACACTTTTGAGTAATTCTCAAACTATAGAGTTTTTCACCATTTCTTCCTTGCTTAGAACGAATCAGTTCCCATTTTAAGCCCTGATCTTTGTACAATCGCTCCTAAGTCAACTGAGAAACTTTTCTGAGGATTTTTAAGGCTGCAAGAGCCTCAGATTTCTGCAAAACAAACAAGTCTTGTTGAAAAATAGGATTATTTAGATCGAGTAAAATTCTACTCATTATTCAATAATTGAGCTTCTAATAAGTCTAGATTCGATGCCTGAGAGGGATGATTATGATTTCACTGTAGAGCTTTATCCAGTTTCTTCGAGAAAGAATCCTCATGTACCCAACTTTCAGAAGAAAATGATTGCTTCAATAGAAGATTATAAAATGCTTCCCATTCCTTACCCCATTGTTCCAAATTAATGACAACAGCAGTCTTCTCTCCTTGGTCATCTATGATATATTCAATACCTTTCATAGGAAAAAACAGCAGTAATTTCAATAAATTATATCATTTTTTGCTTCGGGCAGTAGATCGCCAATTTTGTAGTGCGATCACCGATCTTGTAGTGTGCGTTCATGCAATTTAACACACGCACCTTAATGCTAACTGTTTGTGTGTTACGCTCCGCTAACACACGCTACAGGGTTGTTTATTTGTCTCAGCTTTTCTTGAGTGCGATCGCCTATTCTGTATTGGAAATCTTTGTCTTTGCATCTTCAGGAAATTCTGCAATGTACGCTCAAGAAATATAACGCACTTTATTTTTATCGGCACTGGTCAACAGTTATTTGACGCAGTTGCCACTGGGCAGATTAAGGCAATCAAGGGCTAAATTTGATAGAAGACAATGACAAGAAATACATGAAAAAAGCGATCGCGAATAAAGCACAGCCAACAGTTAAACCCCATTCACGACTGTTTCAGGGAATTTTACCTTTGCAACGATCTGAGATCGGGAATGATATCATCGCGGGTATTGTACTGGCGGCTTTGGGCATTCCTGAAGTAATGGGATACACCAAGATTGCGGGAACGCCGATCGCGACAGGGCTGTATACTCTCATTCTACCCGTCGTGGCGTTTGCGGTTTTTGGTTCTTCTCGCCATCTGGTCGTCGCAGCCGACTCTGCAACAGCAGCGATCTTGGCGGCTGAGCTTTCAGGTTTAGCAACCTTAGGCAGTCCCCACTATTTAGCCTTAACCGAGTCAGTCGCCATCATGGTAGCTGGATTATTGCTGTTCGCCCGACTGTTTCGGCTCGGCTTCCTAGCCGACTTTTTGTCGCGGACAGTTTTAATCGGCTTCTTGACTGGGGTGGGAATTCAGGTCGCGATCGGACAATTAGCAGGATTACTAGATCTCAAGGATAGTGTGCATCAGCCCGTGCAACAAATTATCACAGCGATCGCAGGGCTACCCCACGCTAACCCCTTAGCGATCGAGATTTCTGTCGCTGTCCTGCTCACAATTCAGCTATGCGAGAGATTCCTGCCAAAATTCCCAGGAGCATTGCTGGCAGTAGTTGGGGCAATTTTTGCCAGTTGGATATTTAACTTTGCTAGCCTTGGTTTAACAGTTGTTGGGACTGTACCCAGTGGATTGCCCTCCTTTGGGTTACCTGTAGTCAATCTGAATGAACTTCCCCAAATAATGGGCATTGCTTTATCCTGCGTTATTGTCATTGTCGCCCAAAGTGCCGCCACCTCCCGCGCTTATGCCTTTCGCTACAGCGAGGAATTTAACGAAAATATCGATTTGGAAGGTTTGGCGGCAGCAAATCTTGCTGCGGGACTTACGGGTACATTTGTGGTCAATGGCAGCCCGACTAAAACTGAAATTGTGAACACGGCGGGAGGTCGCAGCCAAGTTGCTCAACTGTCTACAGTAGCCGTCGTATTAATTGTTATTCTCTTCCTAACTCAGCCGATCGGCTACCTACCCAATACAGTTTTAGCGGCAATTGTATTCTCAATTGGACTAAGGTTGATCGACATTAAAGGAATGCAGGCGATCTTTAAAACCCATCGGGAAGAGTTCTATTTAGCGATCGTCACTGCGGCTACAGTCGTTTTTATTGGCGTTAAAGAAGGGATTATTCTCGCAATTATGTTGTCACTAATCTTGCATGTGCGCCATAGTTACCGACCCCATACTGCTATCATTATTCCCAATGCAAATAAATTTTGGCAGCCAATTCCCGTGCAAATGGGCAGTATATCAGCACCAGGGCTAATTATCTATCGATTTAGTAGAGACCTCTTTTATGCAAACACTACTTTCTTTTCCGAAGAGGTTCAAAGCTTAGTAAAAAGTGCCAAACCATCAGTGCGATGGTTTATTTTGGAAGCGAGAGCGATTACTGAAATTGACTACTCCGCTTCCCAAACATTACGAGATTTGGTTAAGGAATTATCTATGCAAAATGTAGCTTTTGTCATTTCTGGGCTCTCTCCAGAGACAAAAAGACAGTTCGATCAAGATGGACTAACGGATTTAATTGGTGCCGATCGCTTTTTTTACCATTTAGAAGATGCGTTAGCGGCTTTCCATTCAGAAAACAAATGATGTGTTTTTTAGTTTCTACTTGGATATTGATGTTGCAAGCAACGCCCAAAGTAATGCGTCGCAACGCTCAAAGGCAAGATGACGGACGATTATTAATCTTAACCATAATTACTACTGCTGCTTGTGCTAGTTTATTAGTGATCGCCTTTATGCTACGGGAGACCAAAGGCGCAGGCTTAAGTGTGGTGCTTACCCATATAGTTATTGGAGGGGGAACAATTATAGTTTCATGGTTCCTCGTACACACTATTTTTGCAATGCAATATAATCGAGGGTACTA